>CAYGVQ010000047.1:0-6476 GCA_964353515.1 uncultured archaeon | reverse complement strand
CTTTAGGCTTGGGAGGAAGTGAAGGTTGTTCCCTCACTCTTCTTTCAAGTGTTTATTCTCTACGTATCTATCGGCACCTAACAAAGCAACACTTACAACAGCAAAAATAATAGCTCCTGATGTTGTGTATTGCAATATGATTGCTATCAGGGCTGTTATGATTACTGCGTATAATAATGTATTTGTTATGTGCCTTTTCATTCTGTATTTCATGCTGTTCCACTCCCTAACCTCTCAAGATACCACGCTCTTCAGGGCGTGGGAGTGCGTCATTTTATTACCCTATTCCTAAATAGTATTGAACCCTAATCTTTATAAAGCTATTCAGCCTATAATTAAGCAAGGAGCTGTATAGAAAACAAGATTAATGGCGGGCTTTCTTCCAGAAAACAAGGTTCTCGATTTCATCATCCGTTTTTTTGCAGTAATTTTTGTAAAGCTCTAAATAGGTTTCCTTTATGCCCTTCGCCGGATCAAGGCCGAGCTTGGCAATCGCGCTGCGGATGCCCGCCTCGCTGCCTTCTATCTCGATGAACGTCGCGAAAGGCAGGCGGTCAAGCGAGATAATTGTGCCGCCGAGTATGAATTTTGTTTTCTGTTTTTCGTAGATCCAGAAAATATCGTAGCCAAGGCCTTGTAGGATTTCCTTCATGCGTTCGAAATCACTTATTTCTATCTCGATTTCGTTCGCTTCCTTGAATTCGGCTTTCTTTATCGTTGTCTTGAAGGTGAGAACGTTTTTGTTTTTGGTTTTTCTCAGCCGGAGCAGGATTCCCTTGTGCCTGATTTCCCCGTTGTCAAAGACCTCGTTGTGCTCCAGGCCCTCTGAAACCTTCTCAGCGCCAGCGGCAATGAGCCTGCTAATCATTTTGCCTTCATTATCTACCGCGAATTTTATCTCTATTTCCTTTGCCATTCTGGTCACTGCTAATGCTGTTCTATAAGTAGAAATAGGAAAGGGTAAATAAAAAAGGATTTATTTTTCAGACTTTTCAGCCTTCGGTTTCACAGTCGGCATCGGCAGCGGCGGTGGAAGTTGTAAGTCTTCAGCTATCATGGAAACCTTTATCAGGCATCTCCTGAACAGGTAGTTAAGAATCTCGAGCGATGGTTTCTCGGGGATTTTCTTTTCCTTCTCCCACTGCTTGAGCAGCGCCTTGTTGTCGTCCGTAAGATAAAGCAGATCTCCACCGATCTTTATCTCCCCGACCCTTGGGTCGTATGTCGTAACGAATTCGAAATCCATGGACAGGACCTTTTTCCCGCCGAGAGTTGAAATCGTCACTTCCCTGATGTCATTTATTCTCGGGACGGAGTTCACCTTTATCTCAGCCTTTATTTTCTGCTCCTTGTCCCTTTTCGCTTCCATTACATTAAAACTCAAGCCGATTATTGCCATAATATACCCCCTCTTTTATAGTCAAGCATTTATCCTGCGTTGCTGGTACTTGATTATCTGCTTGGTGCTTTAAATATTTTCATGCGCTGTTATACAATTTCTCCGTAGCCTATCAGTCTCCATCTCCCGGAGAAAGGTTTGGATAATGCTATTTTTTCACCCTTGTCCGCGCACAGGGGAATCTTCAGATGGATGTCGACCTCTCCGGGTCTGCCGGATGTGACCGAGCCCGTTGTCCTCATGGTTGCGAGCGTGACCATAAGGATGTCGCCTGTTTTCAGGCTGCCGACGTCGAGGCTCTCTTTCATGCCGACCACGCGCTTCAGGAGAGTGGTTTTCAGCGTTATGTGTTCGACCACAGACGGGAGTTTTCCCGGCAGGCTGGCGATGCTTCCCGAGAGCGAGTCGGATTTAGTAAGATAAGGGTCAAGCATTGTTGAAACGCCGGCAAGGCCTCCGGGTTCTATCTCGTGCAAATCCTTCCCTGCCTTCTGCATGCTTGTTATTCTGGTCCTTATCGGCTCATATTTTTCCTTGGTTTTGATGCCCGGTTTTATTTCTATCTCGTCCCCGATTTTAAGCCTGCCCTGTACCAGCGAACCTCCGATGACGCCGCCCTTTATCTTCTCGATTTCGGTCCCGGGCTTGTTCACGTCGAATGACCTTGCGATAAGGAATTTCGGCGTTTTTTTCGGGTCGCGTTCAGGCGTTTTCATGACGCTGTCAATCGTTTCAATGAGAAGGTCGAGGTTCACCCTTTGCCTTGAAGATATCGGAATCACCGGCGCGTTTTCAGCGATTGTACCTTTAACGAAATTCTTTATCTGCTGGTAATTAGCCAAAGCCTGCTCCTTCGTGGCAAGGTCTATTTTCGTCTGGACGATTATGACTTTGTTTATTCCCACGATGTTGAGCGCGGTCAGATGCTCCGAGGTTTGCGGCTGCGGGCATTCCTCATTCGATGCGATGACCAGCAGCGCGCCGTCCATGAGAGCCGCGCCTGAAAGCACAGTTGCCATCAGCGTCTCGTGGCCTGGAGCGTCAACGAAAGACAGCGTCCTCTCGGGCTCGCATGTTGAAAAACAGTTTATGCATTTTTTTGTCGGAGAATAGGCTTTCGTCCCCTTGCATTTGGGGCATTTGTAAATGGTCATTTCCGCATAACCCAGGCGTATGGATATGCCCCTTTTGATTTCTTCCGAGTGCGTGTCGGTCCATTTGCCCGTGAGCGCTTCGGTTAGCGTGGTTTTGCCGTGGTCGACGTGACCGACTATGCCTATGTTAAAATCCGGAATAAGAGCTTTGTCAGCTTTTTCTGATATTGGTATCACCCTCAAACATGTTGAATATAATGCGGTTTAATTTATAAGTGTAGGGCACCTGCTTTTAAATAAAGCTTTCTTTTTGCCCGCTACGAAAATCTACCGGATAATTATTTGCCCCTGTTTCCCTACTCGGCTTCCTTTAAAGCGTTTCCTGTCTTGTCCACTTCGAAATACCTGATTCTCTTGCCGAATCTTTTGGCGAGTTCTATGTCTTCTTTCATTTCCCCTTCGACTCCGCCGACCACCCACACCTCAGAAGCCTTTCTTATCTGATCAAGGCGTTCAGCGTCGCGCGAAGGCCCGCTCGCTTCGGCGACGGTTTTTACCGCCTTTGTCAGGTCCGACACGATGTTCGGGTAGACAGGAAGGAAGCCGAGATCTTTCGCGATGCCTGTTGCCTTGAACCTGTGGCCGAAGTTTTTCTGCGAGATGGAGATGTAAACGATCTTGCTTTTGCCAGCAAGGTTTATGTCCATAATATCACCCTCTTCCGCATATGGCAATTATAGATAGTTATTGGCAAAGCGCTTATTTATTTTTTAGAGCGCCACACCGATGTTTAAACATAACTTCTTATGGCGCATGGCAAAAACTCTAAAATGAATGCGCGAAGGCAATGGCTTGTGGTCATCGTTCTGATACTGCTTCTCGATGCGGCCTCGCTCGCCCTTTCAGGCTCCGCCGCAAACGCCGTGAGCAGCGAACAGAATCCCTTCACGGTTTTCCAGCTTTTCAGCAGGACGTTGCTTGGAGAAGAGGTCTATGTTAAAGGTAAAGTTGCTGAAATGTTGCCGGAATACAAATCGAAAGGAGGCTACAACTACCAGCGATTCGTCATCTCGGACGGCGAGGAAAGCATAAAGGTATTCTGCTCCGAGAAATACGGGAAGGCAGACGTTAGCGAAGGCGATGAAATCGTCGCGAGCGGCAAATTCCAGAAATATTATGGCGAATTCGAGATAAGCGGCTTCTGCAGCGAAATCAAAGTTTTGTAGCAGGCACTATGGAATTCACCAGTAAACTTCCGCGCCTAGTTGACGAATTTTTCGCTCATCTCGGATTACTATAGAGAGGCTTCACATACCTGTGCCTCTCCGCTTACCTTATTTGTATATTTTGCCTTGTCGTTCATTCCAGTTTTCTCCATTTCTTCCATGAATCTTCCCGCATACGTTTCCATGCAGCCCAGCTCGCATCTCATATTCTTTGCGTGATCTGCCCGCTCCTTTAGCTTCTTTTTGTTTTCCGCGAGCCCCTTGCTGAACTGGTCAACGCCCACGTAATATTTCAGGTTTATTCTGTCGTCGAGGCTCAGGCCGCTTTTCATTATCTCCTTTAACAGGCCAAAGTACTCGCCTTTTATTTTCTTGAGCTCCTCGCCTACCCGCTGCCTTTCTTCCTTGTACTCCTTGTATTTCTTCTCTATCTTAGTCGCCAGTTTATACACGGAACCTATCAGCGCAGTCGCCATCGGCCCCTTTAGCCATCCGAGCTCGTTGTCTCCGTCGAGGAAGGCCAGATAGCCTAGGCCTCCGCCGAGCGCAGCTGTGGCGGCTCCGTATATGCCTGTCCAGTCGTAAGCCTCTTTTATAGCTTTTCTTATTGGTTTAGAAGTAATCACTGCATCACTGACGTTTTTTGCGTCCCGTGCAGTTCCCGTGCATTCATCCCGGAGATATTTCAGGCCGCTTTCTTTCACGCTCGCTCCGGTCTTGTACTCGTCGCCCACTGACCATAAGCCATCGTTGCCAATCACTCCGAGCCTGTAGGTCTTTGTCGTCAACCTGGCGCCTCCCCGGGCACCAGATTCCATCTTCACGATAAAGTTATGATTATAAGTTTTTTAAGTCTATCTGATGCCCGACGCATATCGGTTTTCAGGACAATTTCCCAAAAATGAGTAGAAAAAAACGGGCTGTACTTTTCTTTTTTTATATGCTCGCGCAAATGTATAAATATGATAAAAATTATCGCGCTGGAAAACGGCACGAAACCCGTAAAAAACATGCCTGTTTCAAAGGTTTCAAGTTTCTTGAAGAGGCCGAAAAACATCCTGTGGCTCGACATCCAGATGCCGAACGATGACGACTACAAGATGCTATCGGACGTGTTCAAATTCCACCCACTGGAGATAGATGACTGCCGGAAGCGGCAGGAGCTACCGAAGATAGACGAGTTCGAGGACCACGTGTTCATCGTGTTCCACAGGATTCTGTACGACTTCAAGGCGCATGCCCTCAGGATGCAGGAAGTCGACATTTTCCTGGGGAAAAATTACATAGTCACGGTTCCCAACGAACCCTCCGATGTCGTGAAGACGCTGTTCGACAGATGCGCCGCGGACCCGAAGCCGCTCGCAAGGGGACCCGACTTCATACTCCACAACATACTTGACAGCATAGTCGACGAATATCTGCCCATACTCGACCACTGGGATGACGACATGGAGAGGATGGAAGGCGACATACTGACCGGGAAAATACAGAAGTCGCTCAAGGCCATGCTCTCGCTGAAAAGGCAGATAAGGGACTTCAAGAAGAGCATGAGCCCGCACAGGGACATTATAAACAGGCTCGCTCATCCCGGCTTCCCGTTCATCTCCAGCAAGGCGCACATCTACTTCCGCGACGTCTACGACCACACCATGCGCGCGTATTCGGTAGTCGAGGACCAGCGCGACATGATGACGACGATTTTCGAAGCGTATCTCTCGACGGTCTCGAACAAGCTGAACGAGATAATGAAGACGCTGACCATAATCGCGACGATCTTCATTCCGCTGACATTCATAGTCGGCATCTACGGCATGAACTTCCGCCACATGCCTGAAATCGACTGGCCTTTCGGCTATTACATGGTCTGGGCCGTGATGATAACCGCAACCATCATCATGCTTTTCTATTTCAGGAAAAAGGGATGGATTTAGAATTTTAAACCTGCCGGCAAATTCTTACCATGGACTTCGACAGGGACTTCGACATTGAACTGTCCGACTTCAAGATGAAGAAGCGCGAGCTTTCCTACAGGTACTGGGTATACGAATACGGCGGAAGCGTCGAGGGATGCAGGGTCGAAGGCAACGCAGTATATTTCGGCTCGGCTGACTATTACGTTTACGCCGTAGACGCGGAAACAGGTAAGCTGCTGTGGAAGTTCAGGACGGGCGGCTGCGTCATCGGATGCTATTCCGAAATCCACGAAAAAACGCTCTACATAACATCATACGACGGCTATCTATACGCGCTGGATACAAAAAGCGGAAAGGAGAAATGGAGGTTCAAAAGCGGAGACAAGTCATGGGCTACCCCGTCTTATTATGACGGTGTCGTATACTTCGGTTCAAAAGACACTTACCTTTATGCCGTAGATGCCGGAACCGGAAAGGAGATATGGAGGTTCAAGACAGGAGACATGGTTGTCAGCGCCCCCACGGCATACAAGGATTTTCTCATCTTCGGCAGTTATGACGGGTTTCTTTATGCGGTCAACAGAAAAACCGGAAAAGAGATAAGCAGGTTCAAGACGTCAGGCAGCATAGCCAATTTCAAAAAATTCCCGATAGTAAATGGCGTAATTTACGTCAATTCCTATGACGGAAACATGTACGCCCTGGATGTTAATTCCTTGAGGGAGGTGTGGAGATTCAGGACAGGCGCTGGGTTAACATGCGTCCCGTTTTTTGATAACGGAAGACTATACTTTGGCTCTCAGGACCACAAGGTCTACGCGTTAAACGCCACGTCAGGCGCCGA
>CAYGVQ010000046.1:5447-6577 GCA_964353515.1 uncultured archaeon | reverse complement strand
GTTCCATCCTCAATTTCTTGATGTACTCACCTGTCATGAGCGTCGCTTGCATTATTCTCACCGGTTATAATTTTTAACAATCAGATATATAAATGTATATAAATACAGAAGCCATGTATATTAAATCAAAATTTTCATGAGGTGGTTTTATGAAAAGCAAAAAATTCTTCTTCACATCAGAGTCCATGACCGAAGGGCACCCGGACAAAATATCAGATCAGATTTCCGATGCGGTTTTGGACGAGATTCTTAAGGGCGATCCGACGGCGAGGGTCGCGTGCGAAACCATGGCCGGCATGGGCTTCATACTCGTTACCGGAGAGATAACCACAAAAACGTATGTCGACGTGCAGAAAGTTGCAAGGAACGTTTTGAAGGATGTCGGCTATACGAAGCCCGAATACGGCTTCGATTACCAGTCTGTCGGTGTTTTGACATCGATACACGAACAAAGCCCTGACATAGCTAGGGGTGTGGACAAGACGGCGAAAAAAGATGTCGGAGCAGGAGACCAGGGAATGATGGTCGGTTACGCTACGAATGAAACTCCTGAGCTGATGCCCTTGCCCATTTTGCTTGCGCACAGGCTTGCGAGAAGGCTGGCGGAGGTTAGAAAGAAAGATATTTTGAAATATCTGAGGCCGGACGGCAAAACGCAGGTCACTGTCGAGTATGAAAACAACAAGCCGAAAAGGGTGGACTCCGTTGTTGTGGCTGCGCAGCACGACCCCAATGTTACGCTGGAGAAACTGAGGAACGACATAAAGAAGCATGTCGTCGAACCGGTCTGTAAAAAATACCTTGACAAAAACACGAAATATTACATAAATAACACAGGCAGATTCGTTCTCGGTGGTCCGGTAGCCGATTCTGGGTGCACCGGAAGGAAAATAATAGCCGACACGTACGGCGGCTTCGGCAGCCACGGTGGTGGCGCGTTCAGCGGAAAAGATCCGACAAAGGTCGACAGGACGGCAGCCTATTACGCGAGATACGTGGCAAAGAATATTGTGAAGGCTGGTCTTGCGGAGAAATGCGAAATACAAATTTCCTATGTTATCGGCGGGACCGGACCGCTTTCCGTTTTCATCGATACGAAAGGGACGAGCAAAATACCTGAGAAAAAGATA
>CAYGVQ010000046.1:0-5347 GCA_964353515.1 uncultured archaeon | reverse complement strand
CCGAAGTTCTGGAAAAAATAAAACCCGGCATGAAAATACTTGAATTAGCCGAGTTCATAGAGAAGCGGATTTTAGAACTGGGCGGCAAGCCTGCCTTTCCGGTGAACATCGGCATAAATGAAATCACAGCCCATTACACCCCGAAGTTTGACGATGTAAATGTGATAAAGGCAGGCGATCTGGTCAAAATAGACCATGGCATACACATAGATGGGTGGGTTGCCGATATGGCCTACACATATTGTTCTGAAAAAAGCGACCTTATAACTGTCGTTGAGAAGGCTCTGGAAGCGGGCATAAAGGTCATAAAACCAGGTGCAATGGTTTCCGAAATAAGCCAAGCGATAAACGAGGTGGTTCAGGCATCAGGCTATGGCGTCGTCGTAAATCTTACAGGCCACGGGCTTGACCAGTACGTAATTCACGGCCCGCCGACAATCCCCAACATAAAAAACGATTCCAAGGAGGAACTCAAAGAAGACGACGTAATAGCGCTTGAACCATTCGTCTGCGAAACCAACGGATATGTAAAGGAATCCGAACCAGTAGAAATTTTCTCTTTTATGCAGCCTAAGCCAGTAAGGTTACCCGAAGCCAGGAATATACTCGACTTGGCAGGCAACGAATACATGGGCCTGCCGTTCGCCAAACGCTGGATGATAAAAATGGGTCTTTCGCCTTTCAAGGTTGCGTTCGCGCTGCGCCAGCTTGAGATGGCAGAGGCTATAAGAAGTTATCCCGTGCTCAAGGAACGCTCTGGCATGGCTGTGGCACAGGCCGAACACACGATAATTGTGAAAGAAAAGCCATTGGTTATAACTGCTTAAAGAAACTGCTGGAAAATTCTCGATAAAACTCTCGATAACATTGTATATATTGTAAGATAGAATATCTATATATAGAAACTCGGATAATTATTTATTGGGTGTGTCTCGGGAAAGCGTAACCTACACCTCTAGAAAACGATGCACGTAGGGGACGTATGCATAAAAAGGTAATCAGGGATACTGTTTATTACTACACCAGCGTCAGAGAAAACGGCAGGGTAAAGACCATCTATCTCGGGAGGAGCGAGAAGGAGGCTCTGGAAAGGGAGAAGCAACTGAAAAGTTCAAAGGCTTCCAGCGGCCCAAGTATCGTAAGAAATTTTTTCAATAGCAGGTTGCCGATCTATTTTTCTATCCTGTTTTTCATCGCCATCGGCCTGTTCTTTTTGAGGGGCTATTATGTAGGTTACGTGACTATCGGTGGCCTGGAAGCGTACTCGCCAGGAGAAAAATTGACAGGCACGATAAACCTGACTTTCATGAGCGAGGAGCTCTACCCCAAAGATTCGATTGTTGAAATTGCCCTAGGAAACCAAACATTAAAAATGAGCCTGGCGGAATTCCTTTCGCGCTCAGAAGGTCAGATAGATGAAGGGACAGGGGTGTTTTATGTTTCTGGCACTGACCTCTCAGAAGAGGGGGAAGGTTTCGGTTTAACGGGCGAGAAAATACTTTATCCTGAGCTGGATTTTTCTTACTATCTGACATGTTACGGTGGAAACGAAAAATATGAAATGATAATTGACGGGAAATGCTCTTTCCTTAATCCCTACGCAAATGCAATCCCAGAAAATCTGACTGCTTGTTCTCTTGCAATCGTCCCGCAAAGCGTTTATCTAAGGAATGACAGCGTTGACGAGAATTGGATAAGAATACGGCTTGAAAACAATTCGGTAATCGCCGAGACCGATTATGCCGAAACCGTAACAGGAATGGGAAAGGATTTCATGGGCGGACAGGAAAGGACTGTTGCCTTTCCCTTTGAAAAAGTTGACCTTAACGCTCCAGATGAGCCTGGCGAGTACGCCCTCGCGCTCAGAATTATATACAACGAAAAAATACTGAAGGAAACGACGAAGAAAATAACCGTTTCGCCTCTTCCCGGCGCAGAGGAGATGAACATCACGCTTCCGACAGCCTGCGATGACAACGACAAGGACGGCTACAATACCTGCAAGCAGCCGGTGGACTGCGATGACAACGACCCGAAAGTCAATCCAGGCGCAGAAGAAATCTGCGGCAACCTCATAGACGAGGATTGCAACGGTTTTGATGAGCCATGCACCAAACTTAAGGACATAATCACTTCGAAAAAAATAATATTCGTGAAGGACGAAGTGACAAAGGAAATTGAAAAGAAAAAACAGGCAAGAATTATAATCAAGCTCAAGGACGTTTCCAGAAAAGCGGTTATCGAAAATGAAATCACACCAGATAAAGAAGTCAAGAATTTCATTTCCGCCACTGTTAGCGAGCTGGAAATGATAAATCTCGTGAACACATTCAGTGAAAACGAAATCGAACTCATACAACTTGACCACCCGATAAAGCTGGTTCTGGAGGACGTCATCAACCAGACTGGCGTGAATCTGGTCTGGGATTTGAATGCGACAGGAAAGGGGCAAACAGTTTGTGTAGTAGACAGCGGCATCGATTACAACCATCCTTCGCTTTCGAGCAATTACATAGGCGGTTATGACTTCATCAACAATGACAGCGATCCTATGGACGATTACGGCCACGGCACGTATGTATCAGGGATTGTCGCTGGCATAGCGAAGGATTCCAAAATCCTTTCAGTGAAGGTTTTCGGAAACGATGGGGTTGGATACGAGTCGGACATTCTGGCAGGGATTGATTACTGCATACAGAACAAAAACGCCTACAACATCTCGGTCATGTTGATGTCCTTCGGCGGCGGGATATACAACACGTCCTGCTACTGCGATTCGAATTTGGTGTCGAATGAGGCGAACTTCGCTGTCTCGCAGGGAATTTTCGCAGTCGCGGCGAGCGGCAATGACGGCGAACCCTACCTCAAAGCGCCTGCCTGCGGGACGAACGTCACGTCTGTCGGAGCGGTTGACAAGAACGACAACGTCGCAAGTTTCACGAACATCGAGCCTCTGCTCGACCTGCTCGCTCCGGGAGTCGAAGTCACGTCAACGAAAAGCGGAGGAGGATTTGAAACCAAGAATGGAACTTCCATTTCAGCCGCCGTTGTCGCCGGTGTTGCAAGCATGCTTCTTGAAAATGAAAGCCTCGCCCCTCTCGATTTGCAATCCAGGCTGAGGAGCACGGGCTTCATCGTTATGCAGAACGGAACGGGTTATGCAAGGGTTGACGCGTACAACGCTTTGTTGAACAAAATAACCAACACGCCAAGCGGACAGGAGGGAAAGCAGTGCGAGGGGACGTGGGAAGGGTATGAACCTTTATCGTGGGAATGTACCAGTGACCTGTGCCCGGAAGGATGCCAAAACGGATATTGTACGCGGAGTTGTGTTGGGTACGGTTGGAATGTGAATAATTGCGTACCAGATTGCTGTTCGGATAGTTGTGTTAAGGATTCATGTAGTGCAGAGTGCGCTTCAAGTGGCGACTGCACAAGCCGGTGCAGCGGAACCTACCGGGGAACTAGCTGCAATACGGATTGTGGGTCTTGCAGTTGTAACTGGGACGACTGCGTTGACGACTGCTCTGGCTCTCAGCACTACACCGACTGCTCCGGCGGTTCCTGCACCAGTCCTACTTGTTCTACCTCCTATTGCGGCGCCTCATGCAACCAGGGTTATGAGCAGACAGGGGGTGATACGTATTATTGCCAGATATGCTCGGATGATTCGAGCTGTGCTTGGCAGAACCAGAATAATGGTAATGTTTGTGATTATGAGTCTTATGCTGACTGCTCAGGTCAACATTGCAGCGGCACCCTAACTTGTCGTTTGAAATGCTGGAATGGTAATTGCGATTGGCAAGATCAATGCGTATGCTATAGTGGTTGTTGCGGCGCGACTTGTGAGAGCGATGGTGAATGCACTGCAGATAGTTGCTCTGGCGGATGCCCTGGATGTACGTACAACGATTACTATTGCGCAGCCAGTTGCTCATGCACCTATACCGCACATAACCCAGACGATTCATCAAGCTATTGCACTGGCTGCATGGGCGCAGGGTACTGGAGCCTTGGCGGAGAAGTTGCTGGAAGCACCTGCTGCGGAGACGACAACGGAGAGAGCAGGAGAACAGAAACAGGCAGCACAGACGCACCCTCAGGATATAATGACGGCATCACAACCTGCTGCTCTGACAGCACTGACTGCACATACGATGACACGTGCACAGCCAACACAGGCACATCAGCACCAGCCATACCCAACAAAGCCTACTGCTCATCAGGAACATGGTACGGAGGAGATGCAAGTTCAACAGCATGCAATACCATAGGAGGAACAGGAAATTGCGATACTGATGGTGAAGGTGCTTGCTGGTATGGCGGCTCTTATTGCTGTGGTGATGATAGTGGAGAGTATTATACTTCTAGAGTGTCGTATCCAGATCAAGTCGGAGGAGGAACAGCAACTAATACGGGTGATTACGCATGTTGTGATTCTGCAACTGATTGCGTGTATAGTGGAACATGTTATAATACTGATACTTGGTATAATCTAGGCAGTGCAGGATGGAACTATTGTAATGGTGCATCGGGTTGGTTGAATACAGATAGACATATTTCGTACTGTAATGGTGTTATTGGTGCCGGTCATTGGAATATTGGTGGTGATGCAAATATAGAAGATAGTTATTATACTAGTGGATGTGGCAGCTGGCCTTCCGCTTGCTGTGAAATAGGTTTAAGTGGTATTCCAAGCCAATTGTGTTGTTGCGGTGATGATCCTGGAGAGAATTATGTCTCTTTCAGGGAATACCTTTCTGATATGGCATGGAGTGCGGGTTCTCTGTGTTGTGATAGCGTCAATGATAATGTTAATTACAATAATCAGTGTGTTACGGAAACTTATGCCGCTGTACTCACCGGCTATAGCGGTAATGATAAATATGCTGCACCTTATCAGGGGGGATGGCTTGATTGTGACGCTAATGGCTGGTACGATAATTGGTGTCTTGGTTTGTGCAGTGGCAGCACAACTTCTGGAGAAGCGGTTGGAGAATATACTGCTGCAGGACAAGGTGGCTGCTGCGGAGACGACGCGGGAGAAAACGTCAGGACTTTCGTGGATTACCCGGGCGCTGAAAATGGAGTTATGGACTGGGGGGCAAGTCAGGAGGCATGCTGCGACGCGGCCGACCAGATAAATTACAACAGTCTGTGTGTCACATCCGGGGCTGGCGGTAATGCAGTAGCAACGGGATATAGCGGCCATGATCAATATGCTTATCCTTATCTTACAGGCTGGCTTGACCTTGACGCCTACTCCTCGTGGCCGGCCGCGTACGGGGCGAACGTCTGTAACGGCGGCTGGGTGCTTTATGGCGATGCCACCGGCGAGAAATGCAGC
>CAYGVQ010000045.1:0-6620 GCA_964353515.1 uncultured archaeon | reverse complement strand
GGCTATGAATACGGTTTATGGAGCGACATATGGAAGCTCACCGTAGACACGAACATCTCGATTATCATGCTCAACGATACTGTTGACTTCGGGACCAACAGAATACCCGGCTATTCGGATAACACGACAGACAACAGCCCCTACCCGTTCTCGATAAGGAGCATAAGCAACTGCATGGTTGACGTCAACATATCGGCAAGCGACCTGTTGTGGGATTCCGTCCCGTCGCAGTCGATATACTTCCGCTACAAGGTGGACTGGCTGTCAGGGGAGGGAGGCGCGTTCAACTGGAGCGGCTCGCAGACATCGTGGGCGAATGTTCCCACAACCAATACCACGTTTGTCGACTACCTGAATTATACAGCAGGCAACAGCTCTTTAGAGGTCGACATTAACATAACAATTCCGGGAGATGAAACACCCGGAACAAAATCCTCAATCATAGTATTCGCGGGTGAATATCACATACCATAGGTGAAACCATGAATCAAAACAAAATCTTGGTAGCGGCACTGGATTTGGTAGTCATAGGCATCCTCTCCTTCCTTCTGCTGAATCTCATAACCATCCCGCTAATCTCGCCGGGGCAGAAGGCCTACACGACCGAGAGGCGGCCTCTCTTTTCCTGGGGCGGCATGCAGGGGGAATACGTGCTTTACCTCGACGACAACCCGGCTTTCACAACGCCGCTGACAGCGAAGGTTGAGAGTAATTCTTACAGCTTCGATGAAGACCTCGCTTTCGGCACGTACTACTGGAAGATTGAAACCGGACCGCTTTCCAGCGGGCCGGGCAAGTTCACTGTAGGTTCCAGCGTAATACTTTCGAGAAGCGAAAACGGCATAAAAAACGAGGGCAACACGGAGCTGAAACTCAGCGGCATAAGCGGCGCGACGGGCTTCTTCATGCTGGGCATCAACGAATACGTCGCAATAGAAGGTCATGAAAATGTCAAGGCAGAACAGGCTTAATGGCATTGCACTAGTGCTGGCGGTTTTAATAGCGTTGGGTCTAGGTGCTGCGAATGCGAAGGCGATAGGCCTGACGCCGGGCAGGACAACTGTTGACTTCGAGCCCAGTCTCGAGAAAACGATTACCTTTACCATCATCAACAACGAGCACAAGGAATTCAAAGCCCTGATCTATGTTGAAGGCGACCTGAAGGATTCAGTTGTCCTGGACAAGAACATAGTCGATTTCAAGGAAACGGACAACTCGAAGGAGTTCCAGTTCAAGTTCAGGATGCCCGATAAAATAGACAAGCCGGGAGAATACTGGACCAAGGTAGTAGTTATGGATATGCCTGCAGGGATGGAGGCCGGAAAACTGGAAGGGCAGGTCGTAATAGCGACCACCGCTGTCATACACCAGGTGAAAGTCAAGGTGCCGTATCCCGGCAAATACGTCGACCTTGAGATGGCGATAAACGAGGCGGAACCCGGCGGCACCACCATGTTCTTCGTCAAAATACTGAATGTCGGGACTGAAAATGTTTACAAGGCCTTCGCCACGCTGGACATACTCGGGCCGACCAATGAAAAGATAGACACGATAGAAAGCGAGGCTATAGCGGTGGAATCAAAGAATACGGGCGAGCTCGTTATCCCATGGGTTGCCAATGTAAACCCGGGTGTGTACCATGCGGTTGTGACGCTCAACTACGACGGCAAAACCGCCAAGATAGAAAAGAATTTCGGCGTCGGCGCCCTGAGGATAGAAGTCCTCGACATCAAGGTAAGGAATTTTGTGCTGGGCGGGATAGCCAAGTTCGAGATAAATGTGGAGAACAAGTGGAACCAGAAAATCGAAAACGTCTTCGCCGAGATGGTGATAAACAACCAGAAAGGGGACCAGGTCGCAAGCCTCAAATCCGCTTCAATCGACGTCGAGTCGATGCAGCGGGCGACCTTATACGCCTACTGGGACACGGAAGGCGTCGAGAAGGGCGCGTATGACGCCAAGATTATACTGCACTATGCGGACAAGACGGCAGAAAAGATGCTTAAGACCAATGTCCAGCTCGAGAGCATAGAGACAGAGTTCGTGGGCATTACGGCCCGCGCGATAACAGCGAAAGGCGGGCCAGGACCCGGAGCGGATATCCTTGTGCCGCTGGTGTTGATTCTGATAATGATAAACGCCGGCTGGTTCTTCTACTTCAGGAGAAAGAAGAAATAAGCCTTAGGGTCAGGGTTAAACTGTTATTGTCTGGGTATTTTGCGATATTATGCGGCCATCGTAACTCACTTCCATTTTCAGCGTGTGTTCGCCTGACGCGACGACAGTGTCTATGCCAAACGCTGAAATCTCAAGCGCGTAATTGTAGATTCCGCCGTAGCCTTTGCCTTCGTAGCCTATTGCCGGCACATTGCCGTATATCATGTTGTGACCGGAGCCCGCCTTTTTAACGAACTCGCTGAAAGGCATGCTGGCGCTCCTGTCGTCCAGATAAACCGTTATTACTGCATCCTCCGGTACAAAGCCATCCTGGTTTATCAGAATGCTTATGTTGGCAACTAACTCGGACACGGGAGTCCTGGCTGTCACGAAGCCTGTAACGTCCGGCCTCAAGAGAAAAACGACAACTGCCAAAATGCTCAGCACCGGCAGAATGTAAACTCTCCTGTCCATTCGATTTGTTTTTGCCGCTAATCTTTAAATTGATATCCCGAAGCGCATTCCGTTTTTATTAGGGCCGGCACAATTATAAAATATGTTGGGACGATGGATAATAATCATTCCGCTTTTTATAATCTTTTTGTTGGTCGATGCGGGAGACGCCGAAGCAGTGACAAACATAAGCAATTGTTCTTATCTCAACGTTGCAGGAGAGACTTACGTGCTCACCCAAGACATTACAAACAGCCCGAACACAACATGCATTACCGTCGAGGCAAGTAATTTGTTTCTGGACTGCGGCGGCCATAAAATAGACGGGCTTGATAACGCAGGCTCGCGGGGGATTTATTCCAACAGCTACGACAACATAACCATCAAAAACTGCAACATAACGGACTGGGAAAACGGAATATATTTTGCATCCTCTTCGTGGAACAAGATAAACGGCAGCAACATAAGCTCGAACCAGGCAAACGGGATTTACATGTCATCTTCCAACAACAACGTGATCGAGGGGGCCAATATAAGCACCAATGAGAATCACGGGGTGTACATGACCGCTTCCTCGAACAACAACATAACTTACTCTGAATTTTATGACGAAACATCAAATGGTATTTTCATGGAGTCCTCATCGAATAGCAATATCGTCAACAACAGCATTTGCAGCTACAGTCACGTTAACGGCATCGATATTGAGTCGTCATCCGGCAACAAAATAATGAACACCAAAATAAATTCAAACAGTGTAAATGGCATCCTCCTTCACTACTCGTCGAATAACAATGTGACAAATTGCAGCATATACTCAAACAGCGGGCAGGGAAGCCGTATGACTTATTCTTCTGAAAACTGGATTTCGAGCAGCATTATAAACACTTCCGGGGGCTATGAGGTCTACGCGGACCATGATTCTGCCTCAAACAATTATTTTGTCAACAGCACGTTCAATAAAAGCGACGTATCTGTCGACAGGGTGGCAGCCATATGGGTCAAATGGTATCTGAATCTCACGGTTTCAGATCTGGACGGCCAGCCAGTCGGAAGCGCCTATGTCAACATAACAGATTCCGGGGGTGTTCTGCGGTTCAGCAATATGACGAATTCGTCCGGTTACATACCCTTGCAGATACTGAATGAATACAATCAGACATCATCAGGCCAAAGTTATTTCACGGCTTATACAATCAATGCGACAAAAGTCGGTTACACCCCCAACAACACTTACTCGAACCTGACCGCAAGCGTTAATCTGGTAATCTATATGGAGGGGATAAACCCCCCAAGCGTGCAACTGAAAACCTATGACATAGGCCTGTCCGAAGAGGAAACCTTCAAGCCCGGGAGAATCGTCAGAATAAGGGCTTTTGTGAACACGAGTTTGGGAAGGTCTTACCTGAGCAACGCGACCGTAATAATAAGGAACAACCTCGGCTCCACCATGGTCAACAACGCCCTGATGACAAATGTCTCTGAAATAGAGAACGGTTATATCTATGAATACAATTATACGATACCGGGTAATGCAGACGGCCTCTGGCCGATAAATGTCACCGCCGCCAATGCGTACAACATGAAAGGTTATGCCTGGAAGAAGATAGCCATAACGACCCTTACAATCCAGATCAAACTCGTGTTAAACAGCACTTCAGACACGATTTACATCCCATATGCCGGAGTGGGGGAAATAACATTCTCCCAGCTTACGACTAACAAATACTACACTCCGGAAAATTATTACATTGCATCATACTCAGGCGATGTGCTTAAAGCCGTCGTTTCCTCGTCATCGAATCCCCTTTCCATAATTACGGAGAAGGGTTCGAGCATTTTCAGCATAGGAACCGAGCAAAGATTCTCGAATTCGATGATTTTCATTGTTTTTTCGAAAGGAAGCTGGGCAACTGTCAACAACAGGCTTGGACCCATCGAAAAAGGTGAATTCCTTGCGTATCCAGAGCCAACCTTCGGTTTCGGCCTAGGCACGAAAACAAAGCTCAAAACCGTGTTACATTACCAGAACATAGACCTGAACAAGACATGGAAGATAGGAAAGGGCTATAACGCGCTGGTCATTGAAAACCTGGGGGGGGCCGGAGGGAAACCTAACCTTGGCATTGAAAGATCTTAGACAGAAAGATTGTTATATAGATTGTTATATATAGGCTCGTGTATATTTCGTGGATAAATAAATATTTAAATAAATTGCTTGAGAATAATTAATAAAGAAGGGGTGTATTTATGGGGTCATCGGGTAGTAAATTACTGCTGGTTTTAACTCTGGTTCTGCTAGTGATTTCAGCAACGATAACCTATATCGCATTGAGCCTGCAGGTAGCCTCCGTAGCAACAGGCAGCACTGCGAGCGGTGTGGTGAGCCTGAACATTTTGGGGCATGGGGCTAGCGCAGCACCCTCTAAAAGCACCGGAGTTGTGAACGTGGAGATTCTGGAGCCTGAGGGTTAGCTGAAGGCTCTTGTTTATGATCTAAGAGGAGGATAACATGAAAGAGATTTCAAACAATTTGCTGGCAGCATTGCTGATAGCGGCTATAGTTATTTCAGGTTTCGGGCTTCTGACGTTATCCAGCTACTTGACAGGGGGAAAATTTGAACTTACGGGTGCAGCTACAGGCACAGGAAAGGTGAACCTGAGTATAACGGAAGCGGTTGAAATCGTGCTTCTGAGAAACGAAAGCCTTTTCGGTTCGGGCTATACGAACGCAGCTGTAGATGGCCTGCTGACCATAGCAACCAACCAGAGCGGCAACAAGGGAACAGGAGGTGCCACATCATTCTATAACGGCTCGGAAGGCAACGGCACTGAATATGGAACAGGGACTCACGTGTATCCGTTCGTAGCCAAGGTTGAAGGCAACGACGAGAGCACATGCCTCAGGGTTCTGGCGGCAAGCGCTGCAGCGAGTTTCATAGGCGGTGTGGCGCAAACGCCTACGTTCAAGTTCGGAGGAAAGAACAACGAAACAAGCTCGTGCTACGGGACATTGGCAACCGCATGGACTGACGTGGGAACATCCTATACAACAATATGCGACACGACAAACCACACGGACACGAACGACGAGGTAAGGATACACTGGCAGTTAGGCATCCCCACAGATGCATGGGGCTCGAAGTCGAACACCATAACTATCTGCGCTGCTGGTACCTGTGGCAGCTGCTAAGGCAAAAGGATGATGCGGAAGGCATAGCATTTTCTTTATTTTTTATTTTAGATTAAATTTTCTCCATTCAAGCTGGAGAATAAATGATTAAATGCGGCATAAATCTTCCAAAAAGGCTGGATAAATAAACATTTAAATAAATTGCTTGAGAATAATTAATAAAGAAGGGGTGTATTTATGGGGTCATCGGGTAGTAAATTACTGCTGGTTTTAACTCTGGTTCTGCTAGTGATTTCAGCAACGATAACCTATATCGCATTGAGCCTGCAGGTAGCCTCCGTAGCAACAGGCAGCACTGCGAGCGGTGTGGTGAGCCTGAACATTTTGGGGCATGGGGCTAGCGCAGCACCCTCTAAAAGCACCGGAGTTGTGAACGTGGAGATTCTGGAGCCTGAGGGTTAGCTGAAGGCTCTTGTTTATGATCTAAGAGGAGGATAACATGAAAGAGATTTCAAACAATTTGCTGGCAGCATTGCTGATAGCGGCTATAGTTATTTCAGGTTTCGGGCTTCTGACGTTATCCAGCTACTTGACAGGGGGAAAATTTGAACTTACGGGTGCAGCTACAGGCACAGGAAAGGTGAACCTGAGTATAACGGAAGCGGTTGAAATCGTGCTTCTGAGAAACGAAAGCCTTTTCGGTTCGGGCTATACGAACGCAGCTGTAGATGGCCTGCTGACCATAGCAACCAACCAGAGCGGCAACAAGGGAACAGGAGGTGCCACATCATTCTATAACGGCTCGGAAGGCAACGGCACTGAATATGGAACAGGGACTCACGTGTATCCGTTCGTAGCCAAGGTTGAAGGCAACGAC
>CAYGVQ010000044.1:4916-6651 GCA_964353515.1 uncultured archaeon | reverse complement strand
CATAGGTTTGTATGCCGTAACTTCTTGCATCGCATGCCTTGTTTACGGCATCGACTGTTGCATTGACGCCCGATGGCCTGTTGGCCAGGCCGTCGCTCATCACCAGCATGGCCTCGTACCTTTTCATCGTTATATTCAGGGCAAGATCAAATTTCGCGTTTACACCATCGTTATTTCTTAACTTGACCGCCATAACATTTTCCCCGTCGAGAAAATATGAGGTGTTGATCTTTGTCGTAGCCCCTTCAATTCTGACGTCATCAACGTAGAACCTTTCGGCGTCGCTGCTCGACCTAGAGCCGAACCTTATGGTGAAGTTGTTTACCATATTGTAGTTGTTAAGGTCTATTTTTTCCATATGATAATCTCCGTACCAGTGGCTTGCGTTATACGTTTTCACGGTATGCCAGCTGCCATCCCATATGAGGACGTTCGCATACTCTCCGCTGTCAGGAGAGTCGTCTCCAAACCTCCACCAGTATGAAAGAGTGAGATTTGAACGCCCGGAAAGATTGAGACGGGTTTCAGCATAGCCATAAGAATCCATGTCCCTGAACACCAGCACATCCGTACCTCCGTGCGCCGGATAGCCGCTGTAATTTGCCATCAGGTAAATCTCCTTGTCAGCAGACGGCGTACCGTCAACTATCCAGTATCCTGGCGTGCGGTTTATCTCAGTGTTGTAAAGCACGTTGGCTCCGCTGGCGTAATAACTCTCGAAATCGTCTTCAAAAGGAACGACATAATTGTTCCAGTATGCTGCATTGTGTTCTGAGGTATCGTTGTATATCAGATAGCCGTTAAGATAAACTTCGGCTCCGTCATCGGAAAGAACGAAAAGGTCGGCGGAGCCTACTGCTTTCTTGCTGAAATTGAAGTGCTTTCTGAAATAATAGTCCCCGTCGTTGTTTCCTATATCCGTATTTATGTTGGGCGAGTACGCGGAATTCTCGAAGCCGAGTATCGCCTGGCCTGAAGTCCAGTCGGCATCGCTGTAATTCTGCCATGTCCACTCGCTTCCGTTGATAGCAGGCGGTTCGCTGGAAGGGAAGCTTGTGTTGTAAAGCCAGTAGGAATTTGGCTTTATGGTTTCGTTTACGATCTTGGAACTAATGAGCATATCCGTCGCTATGAGGATACCGCACGATATGCATGTATAGTCTTGGGCGGTATACCCGTCTATCTCCGAGGCAAGAGCTGTTGTGTCATTGCCCAATGGGTATGTTTCATCAACAGTCGTGGTATAGCTTACCAGACCAACCCTGTTGCCGCTGTAGTTTAGAATCGTATTAACAAATTCCTTGTCAACGTCCTTCGCCACGTCTATCCTCCAGTTCTGGCAGCCGGTTGTTGCGCTGTTGCAATCAGGGCGGGGGCATGCAGAAGTTTCCACGTCGCATGAATCACCCATGGTTCCCGATACGTCGGTTATAAGAATCGAGTCGCTCGTTCCCTCGCCGCTCGTGAAGGCGAAGGTTTCGGTCCCGAATCTTATGGGTATGGTGGCGTTGCTTAATTTGTTGGTTAGGTTTGTTTTGCCACCAAAGGCGTTGGATATATTAAATTCTGGGATGTCGACTGTTATTTCACCTGTTTCGTTGCTCCTGTAAAGCTGCTTTGAGCCTATAATGAAATACACAGGGATGCCCTGGTTGTTGAGGCTTAGGTTGTTGTTATAATGAAGATGAACTGTTATGTTTTCCAGCGTGCCGGGCACGTAGAAAGAGGAATACAG
>CAYGVQ010000044.1:0-4816 GCA_964353515.1 uncultured archaeon | reverse complement strand
TTTTCATACCTTTATATTTAAAGTTCTTCAAAATAAATATCAAGGTGAGAGCGATGGATTTTAAGAAATTCATCAAAGCGAGATTCGGCAAGGATATTTTTTCGATAAAAGAGAACGATCTTTTGAAGGAAAGGATAAAGATAGAGAAGGAGATAGAGGGGATTTCTGACGATCTCAAAGGCATAGCCGAAAAGATTCAAAAATTAATGCTTGAGGCAAAGGGCCAGCCAAGCACCCTAAAAATGCTCAATGTTCAGAAGATAAAATCCTTGAGCCTTGAATCTCGCACGAAGCAGCTGGAAGCGTCCCACTATATACGCGAGCTGCAGCTCATCTTGCTCGTCCAGGCCATGAGGCAGCGGGAGAAGACAGATAAGGTTTCGGAAATAGCAAAGGAGATAATGAACACGGATATTGAGAAGTTGAACATGGTTCTTACCGATACCGAAGTAAGGGAAGCGCTGGAAGAAGGAAGGATAGACAAAGTGAAAGAGAAACTGGAAAGGGTTTTCGGCAGGGAGGAATTCCTTGTAGACAACGAATCTCGCGAGCTCATGCAGGCGATAAACGATTTGGAAAGGGTTGACGAAGAAACCGCCATGAGGATGGCGGGCGAAAAGGCAAAGGCAATAACAGAAGAGACCAAAAAGGAAGAGGAAACAGAGTAAGCTTTCTTCTGGTGGATTTATGGGCGAACTTAGGGAGTCGCTTTTAAAGCAGCAGCTGCAGCGAGAGATTGAGCTAGCCAAAAAACTCGAGATGGAGGGCAAAACCAAGCAGGCTACCACCCATTACAAGATTGCCGCTTCTATTTACCGCAGGCTTGCATACATAGCCCCGCGCGAACATGCGGAAGCGTTTTTCAATGCCGCAAGCCAGTATGAGAACATGAGCGATGTCGTGCGCTCGACCACTAAAAACGAGCGCCTGAAATCACCTGAAGCGATAGACAGCATGCTCATCTATGAAAAGCCCACCACCAAATGGGAAGATATTGGGGGTTTGAAAGAGGTTAAACGAGAGGTCAGGGAAGCGATAGTATTGCCGCTGGTCAAGGGCAAACCAGATTTTGTCGAAATTCCGCGTACGCTTCTTCTCTACGGTCCACCCGGAACAGGCAAAACCCTCATCGCGAAAGCCGCGAGCAACACGCTGAAAGCGAATTTTTTCGAAGCAAGAACCTCGACGCTTCTTTCAAAGTTCTACGGTGAATCAGAGAAGATAATAAGCATGCTTTTCGAGAAGGCCAGGAAAAACCAGCCTTCGATAATCTTCATGGACGAATTCGATGCCATCATGGTCACTAGGGACTCGGGCGTGCATGAAGCAACAAGGCGCGTGATTTCGCAACTGCTAATGGAAATAGAGGGTTTCTCGACCAAGAAGGATGAGAAGGTCATACTGATAGGAGCAACCAACAGGCCCTGGGACCTCGATGACGCGATGATTTCGAGATTCCAGAGGAAGATATACGTCCCTTTGCCTGATATCGAGGCGAGAAAGCAGATATTTGAAATACATCTTAAAGGCCTGAACCTGTCCGGCACTACCCTGAACAACCTCGCCACAACGAGCGAGGGCTATTCGGGCAGGGACATCGCCAACGTTTGCCGCGAGGCGATAATGTTCATGATACGCGAACAGAATCCGAAGCTCGAAGAGCTGACAGCCGCCCAGATTGAGAAATACGCCATGAGTTACAGGTATCTCTCCAAGGAAGATTTCGAGCACGCCTTCTCGAAGGTGAAGAAAAGCGTCAGCGATAAAAATATCCAGAGATACGATGATTGGAAGGAAAATTTTGGCATGTAAGGCCGTATAAAGTTTTTTGAAGCTAATAGCCAACATTTAGATATGGGAAGCGAAAGTTCCAAGAAGGACGAAAGGGAAAGGAAAGCGGTGGAGAAGGCAATAGAGAGGTCTGTCAAGAAGGCTGAGAGCAGCGCCAAGAGGGGCGATTACGCTGAGGCCGCTTCCCTTTATCAGGAGGCGGCAAGGCTCGCCGAGGCGATAAACGATAGAAGAGCGATAGATTTCTGCCTTGAAGAGGCGAATTGCAACCTCAGGCTTGGCAAGGCCTTCAATGTCGGCTGGGCCTACAAAGCCGCTGCCGTATATGCCCTGGACTTCAACGACTTCAGCAATGCGATCAATCTTGCTTCAAAGGCGCTGGAATATTTTTCTAAAGTGAATTCAATGTATGCGGTGCAGTGGTGCTATAACCTGATGGGAGCTGCAGGAGAGAAGATGGGAGATTATGACCTCGCTGTAAGCAATTACAGAAAATCCCTTGATATCGAATACAGCGAGGACATAGAAAAAAAAATCAACAGTCTTTCTGCAACAGTTCCCCGCCTGCGCGTCGAACAGCTTTGCGCGAAAGCTGCCGCGAAGGAAGGGGAAAAGGTCGAGATAGCCCTGAGAGTAACCAACGATACGAAAGACGAAATAAAAGACATCAAAATCTGTGGAGATAAAGAGAATGAGCTGGAACATATAGCTTTGCTCAAGCCAGGAGAGGCCAAAACCTTCAAATACACGTTGGCTGCGTGGGAAAAGGCCAAGCCGCTGTTCCAAAAGATAACATGGAAGGATAAAAAAGGCGAGGTGCGCGAAAGGCTGATAGAACCGCCTAGGCTCTGCGTGGTCCCCAACATCGACATACGTCCCTGTCTTAAAAACAGGCTTGAGGTCGGGAAACAGTCGTATTTCGTGATATCTGTTGCCAACAACTCCAAGCAACCCATAGAAGACATCGATCTTCAGGTTTCCTTCCCGGTTGAATTTAAAGTACACCCCGTGACCGGCTATAATCTCGAGAGAATTTCCCCAGGCGAAGAGAAGGGCTTCGTATTCAAAATTCTGCCGACAATCACCGGCAAAACGGTTCTTAAACCGGTCATCAGCTTCAGCGACGTTTACGGGAGGAGGTACAGGAAAAACATTGAGGCCTTTGTTATAGAGGAGGCTTTCCCTGCAAGCGCCACAGCCAAAAGCGAGCCTCCCAAGCCGGTTGGCAAGGAAAATTTCGACCGCCTGAAATATACGGAGAAGTTCAAGAGATATCTAGAGTCATTCATACACCCCAAAGAAATGGATGAACCTGAATATGTCAGACTGACGAAGAAGCTCAAGTCATCCATCAGAGGCTATACGCTTAAAGACGTGGATGCGGACAAGGTCGCTAACCACATAATTGAGGAATACAAGGGCATGAGCCTTGTGGGGCAGCATGCCTGGGAGGGAGAAAGACTTTACATGTTCTCGGGCGAAGCGAATGACGGCGGGCTTTATCTTCTCACCGCGGTTGCAAAGGAAGACGACACTCTTGTGCATGTTGCCCTCAAGCTTTATTCGGACAAGGAAGAAGAGCTCGACGACATGCTTGAAAAACTGTCGGATATCCTCAAATACACCATAATTGCCATGAGCTTCGCAACAGAAATACAAAAGATCGAAGTCAAAGAGACGATAAACATCATCGATTCTATCGTGCAGCGCTCGAAAATAGGGGAAAGGATAAGGAAAAAAGACAAAGAATTAGATATTAAAAATTCTGTGGTTCAGAGAACCGATTTGTAATTTACTTCTTCTTGGGCTTTTTCTCTTCCTTTTCTTCCGGCTCTTCGAATTCCTTCGCTGTTTTAAGCTCGTCTGCCTCAAGCCACACTATGAACAGGCCTATTAGTATCAGGAATATTGGTATTACACCAGTCAGCACTATTATGAAGTTGTCGAGCCAGTTGATTCCCAACGTCCCCTTGGTCCCGAGTATCGGGTACACCGAATCAACGAAAAGGCCTAGGCCGATAAGTACCAGGACAAGCCCAATTATTATCTTAACTGCTGCATGCATATGGTACACCTCTAAGTTTAATTTGAATTTATAAGTTTTTATAGCTTTCATGTTTAAATATCTAATCAGCCCAAATCATCGTAAGTGATTGCATGACAAAAGCCGCGAGACAAATCTGGAAAAGCCCCAAGAAAAACCTTGGTGACATATGGAAGAAAAGACTGGTTGCATGGAGAAAAGAGGATACCGTAACGAGGGTCGAAAGGCCGACAAGGCCTGACAGGGCGCATGCCCTGGGCTACAAGGCAAAACAGGGTTTCGTCATTGCAAGGGCCAAGGTCATTAAGGGCAAGAGGAAAAGGCAGAAACCCGCAGGAGGAAGAATACCGAAGAAGGCGGGCCGATTTTTCTCAGCCGGCAAATCCAACCAGATCCTTTGCGAGGAAAGGGCGGCAAGAAAATTCGTGAACTTGGAAGTTCTGAATTCTTATTATGTAGGCGAAGACGGCAGATACCAGTGGTATGAAGTGATAATGGCCGATCCCAGCAGCCCCAGCATAACGAAGGACAGGGAAAGGCGATGGATTGCCGAGAAACAGCACAGGGGGCGTGTTTTCAGGGGTTTGACGTCGCCGGGCAAAAGGATGCGCGGCCTGAGAAAAAGCTGAAATTATAATTTTATTTGTATTCAGATTCTTGTTTGTATTCTGATTTGAAGACGTATTCGCTTTTGATCGAATATTCACCTTCTATTTCTCCTTTGAACACGTTGACTTCATATTTTTCTTCATCTTCCCCTCTTTCTTCGACTGATTTTTTAACCTCGACTTCCCAGCTCTCAAATGGCGGTGGCATATAAGCCTGGGATAAGGTAGATGTTGAAAATCTCCATACTTCCTTGCCTGTATCCGCATCCACGCAGTACATATGGCAATCCCATGACGTGAAATAAACTTTATTATTCCAGACAAGAGGACACCAATAAACTTCACCACCTGATTTGAACCTCCACACCTCTTC
>CAYGVQ010000043.1:3608-6800 GCA_964353515.1 uncultured archaeon | reverse complement strand
TGTTCATGGTGGCTGCGGTTTCTCCGCCGAAAAGCTGGATTATCGACTTGTCAGAGCCTGACTGGTCCTCTATCCTGATACCTGTGGGATTGTCTTCTTGGCCCTTGCCGGGGGTGAAAGCACCGCTGCTTTTATTCCCAGGGTCGTTGAAAAGATAAACCTGAATCTGGTACCATCTGTTCATCAAAAAGTTGGGAGGCTGGATAATGCAGGGGGTTGTGGTGACATTCAGACTCTTGTTGTTAAGGCAGTCCTTTTCGAACCACTCGCCGTTGGGATACTCCCTTATCCTTATCCTGCCGCCATCGTCAGTATAAACGCGGAGATAAGGCTGGTAGTTTGCCTTGGAGAGAATGAAGGTCTCGAATTTCCAGCTGTGGCCCTGCGCCCATTCGCCCACTCCGCTAAGAGAGCCGCTTCCGGGCGTGTTGGGTATTTGTTTGTCGTTGTCTCCTATTTCAAAATAGAGGATCGGGCCATTTGCCTGATAAGGCACTTTTTTGCCGTCAGTGCTGGTGGTGTAAGAGCCCCTGCTTATGGAAATTTGAGTTACTGGGGCGTTGTGCACCGCGAAGCCGTTCGCAAAATAAGTATGTGTGCCTTCAACCTCGAAATCATAAACCTCGACATCTTCGATAACGATGCCGCTGAAGGTTATCTCCTCGAGTGCCATTTTGCCGTCGTCGCCTAGAATGTAAACCTGGTCGCCTTTCTGCAGCGTTGAGGCCTGCCTGAAGCCCTGCGGGGTGTAGAAGTGATGGTTATCTGTGACCTCGACTTCCCTGTTTTGCGTCTTGATAACGTAATAATGGCTGCTCTTGTGAGGAGGCAGAACATAAGAAACCTTTTTCTTCACGATGTTGCCGTTCTCGAAGGAAAGGACCTCGTCCCCCGCTTTCATCGTCTCTATGGTTTTCGTACCGGAAGCAAGTTTGATTTGCGTGCCCGCAGGAAAGGAAACCTGCGGTACGCTGCAAATAGGGCTACTGGCGCAATCGCATACCTCATCATTGTAGCAGCACATATGACCTTGCCCCTCAGTCGTGCAGTCGCAACAGTTAGGTTTGGCAGGCGGGCAGCAAGCATCCACACAACAGTCCGAGCTTGTGCACGTTTGGCCATTGCAATTACCATTGTCGCCATTGCTACTGCTGCCGCCCATCGTGCTGTTGCATGTCCAGGCCTCGCCTGACGGCACGAAGTCCCACCAGCCGGAGCAGTAGGCGTCCGTTATGGTCGTGCCGCCTGTCTGGTCAGAAACGTATCTTCCCCAGACCTTCCAGCTGCTGTCGCCCTCGCCAGGATAAGGCTCCCTCAGCCTCTGGCTTACGCTGTAACCGAAGGTTATAGGCTCGTAAGAGACGTTCCTCCCTCTGGCGTCAACGGAAAAGTTGAAATATATCGGCCTGAAGACGTACTCGCCGTTGGTTATGATTTTGTATTTCTCCAGAAACGGCCTTAGGGGAAGGGTTTTGGTTTGTATGGGCTGGTCTTCTCCCTGTCTCACTATCTCCGCGGTTACCATCGCTTCGCCCAGCCCGAGCGGGAAGGGGTAATCGAAGGTCAGGTTGAAATCCACGTTCATCGAAGCGTTCCTGATAAACAGGCCCATGTCGCGGCGGTTCTGGTCCTTCAGGGGCACTTCGAATTTTATAATGGGAACATAAGCGCTGCTTGCGATGGATGATGCCAGAAGGAACGAGAAAAATACGGCAAAAACAACAGAAAGGCCCTTCTTTGAAGAAACCCCGCAAGACATGTTATTAATTATTTAATTGCAATTATATAAATTACTTCAGCCACTTCAGCCTCTTGTTTTTGTTTCTGCCCTATTCGATGAATTTCCCCAGTCTCTGCTTCAGCGTCTCCTTCGGAAGCGCGCCGACAAGGCGGTCGACCAGTTTCCCGGCCTTGAAAACGAGCATCGTGGGGATGGACATCACGCCGTATTCCATCGAACTCTGCTTGTTCTGGTCGACGTTTATTTTTCCGAAGGCGATTTTGCCTTTCATTTCATGCGAAAGCTCCTCCAGAACCGGCTTCATCGTCTGGCAGGGCCCGCACCAGTCCGCATAGAAATCGACAAGGACGACTTTGTTCTTTTTAAGGAAGTCCCTGAAAGTCGCGTCGTTCAAAGCCGCGAACATCAGCATCACTGGCCCACGCCCCTCCACTTCATGGTTTCCGCGACGCGTTTCACAGCAAGTATGTACGCCGCTGTCCTCATGTCGACCTTGTACTTGTCCTTGATCTCAGCGACAGCCTTGGAGGCCTTTGACATCAACCTGTCGAGTTTTTCATTGACCTCTTCCTTGGACCAGTAGTAGTTCATGTTGTTCTGCACCCATTCGAAATACGAGACCGTCACGCCGCCGGCGTTGGCAAGTATGTCCGGGACGACAAGCACGCCTTTTTTGCTGAGAATTGCGTCGGCGTCCGGTGTTGTCGGACCGTTCGCGCCTTCGATGATCATCTTGGCGCGGATTTTGGGTGCGTTTTCCTTTGTTATCACGTTTTCCAGGGCGCACGGAGCAAGGATATCGCATTTCATCGCCAGCAGTTCATCATTGGTTATCCGTTGCGTGCCCTTGAGGCCAACGACGCTTTCTGTCTTGTTCTTGTGGGCCATCACCTCGCTGGGAACAAGGCCGTTGGGGCTGTATATGCCACCCTTCGAATCAGAAGCAGCTATGATTTTTATTCCCATTTTATGGTAGTGGTCAGCGACAACGTGACCCAGATTGCCGTAACCCTGTATAACAGCGGTCATCTTGTTCGGATCGAGCTTAAGGTATTTAAGAACCTCTCTCGTCACGATGACAAGGCCATAACCTGTCGCCTCGTCCCTGCCTTCGGAACCGAAGGCGTCGACCGGCTTCCCTGTTATCACGCCAGGGACGTTGTAGCCTTTCCTTTTCGAAAACTCGTCCATCATCCAGGCCATTATCTTCGGCGTGGTGTAAACGTCAGGCGCGGGTATGTCCTTCTCCGGCCCGACGAAATCGCCCAGCGCTCGTATGTAGCCTCTGGAAAGACGCTCAAGCTCGCAGTCGCTCATTTCCTTTGGGTTGCATACAACTCCGCCTTTCGATCCGCCGTAAGGGATGCCTATTACAGCGCATTTCCAGGTCATCCAAGAGGCCAGCGCTTTCACCTCGTTGACATTGACGTCCGGGTGGAAGCGAATTCCTC
>CAYGVQ010000043.1:1268-3508 GCA_964353515.1 uncultured archaeon | reverse complement strand
GAGGCCAGCGCTTTCACCTCGTTGACATTGACGTCCGGGTGGAAGCGAATTCCTCCCTTGTAGGGGCCTCTCACGTTGTTGTGATGCACGCGGTATCCCTTGAATACGCGCATTTTGCCGTTGTCCATCCTGACCGGAACGGAAACCTCGAGGTACTCGTTCACATTCTTGAGAACCTCGTAAACATCGTCGCCCATCTTAAGAACATCTATCGCCCTTTTCAGCTGTTTCTGGGCAGATTCAAAAGGATCGACTTTGACTGCAGCCTTTTTGGCCATAAACCATCACCCCTCAACTGCTTCAAAAATAATATCTAATTAAATAGTATTTTATTGTGCCGTATATTTATTAAACTTGCACGCGTTTCCTGCGCCAAAACCAGGCATCATGTTTTTCTTGCATGTTTGTAAGCTGACCTGGCTGCAATCGCGCCTTCGGAAGCCGCGGTTATTATCTGCTCGAACTCGCCGGAGCCGTTGGTCACGTCGCCCGCTGCGAACGCGCCCTTCACGTTCGTCTGCATGTCGCAGTCGACTTTTATCTCCCCCTTTTCTGTCAGCGCAACCCCGAGTTTTTTTGCCAGCGAGGTCTGAGGGTCGGCGCCGACCTCGACGAAAATGCCGTCGAGCTTCAGGCGGAATTCTTTTTTGCCCCTGTCAAAAACCACTGCCTCGACTTTTTCCCTCCCCTCGATTCTTTTCGGATACACACAGAATATCATCTCTATCTTTTTGTTTTTTTCCGCTTTCTTTATCCATGCCGGCATGGCGCGCATCTCCTTCTTTTCCTTCCTGTAAACGATATAAACCTTTTTCGCGTGCTCCGACAGCAGCAGCGCGGTCATTACAGCAGCGTTGCCCCCGCCGACCACGCAAACAACTTTGCCCTTGAAAAAGGCCGCGTCGCATGTCGCGCAGTAGGAAACACCCCTTCCGCGAAGTTCGTTCTCGCCGGGGATATCCAGTCTCCTTTTTTTCGCCCCTGTCGCGATGATGACAGTTTTCCCTTCGTATTCCTTGCTTTCCGTTTTTACGACGAAAACATCGCCCTTTTTGCTGGTGTCGACAACCTCGGAAAAAACCATCTCCGCTCCCAGCGCTTCTGCCTGCTCCCTGAATTTTGTCATGAGCTCTACGCCTTTAACGTTGAGCAGGCCGGGATAGTTATCGATCTCGTACGCTTCGTTTGCCTGCCCTCCGGGCTCCTTGCCAATCACCAGCGTTTTCAGGCCGAAGCGGGTCGCATATATCGCTGCCGTGCAGCCCGCAGGACCCATTCCCACAACTATGACGTCATATCTTTCCATGAACATCACAAGCCTTTACTGACTTTAGAATTATTGAATTCACATTTTAAATGTTTGCGTTTGAGGCACCCTGACAGAAGGTTTTTCGTCTAATTCCCTTTCCTCAAAGACCGTGATTCTTATTTCCTTTTCAAAGGGAGTCATGTTAACAACAACTTTCTTTTGGTCGTAAATAAAGAGCATGTCATGACGGCCTGAATCTGAGATTAATATGGTTTCATCATTGATATAATGCTTTTTTATCTCACTGCCTATTTTTTCAATGTCATTATCAGGGATAAATTTTCCACCGGACAAAATGGCGAAGTCCTCTGAGGCCTTCAAAAAGGAATTGTATTCCCTTCCCAGCACATATGAGGCCGGGCCCATTGCCCTTATTTGGTAACAGATGTTATTATCCCTTAAAAATTTTTCAAGGTCCTCTGCAAGCGGTCCTTTGCCTTCGTGCATAAAAGCTATATCGGCCGGAAGTTTTAAATTGGTTCATTTGCACCCACGCCGACAAAACTTATAAAATCTCGAGGTAAATGTTTTGTATGGCTGAGGGCAGCGGCTTTTCCAGGGAAGATCTCGCGCTTCTGAAGAACCACGTCTCCAATACTGACAAGAATATATATGTAATATATAATCTCCCGCCGGAGGTCGTCGCCGTCCTTTTTGCCTATGTTTCGCGAAGTCCCGCTAGTTTCAGGGAAAATCTCATCAGGCTGATAAAGAGCAAGGACCTTGACCTCGGCGAACTCGTGAAGGTTTATGCCGACAAAGGCATCGAATACGCAGAAGCGAAGGAGAAGGCGAGGAAGTTCCACGAGCGCTGGGTCGTCGGCTACGGCCATTCCAGCGTGGCGGAGCACGCCGTCGCGAGCATAGCGGTCGAGAACGTATCGATACTCGCTACGAAAGCGATCGAGGACTCGCGCCTCGCGTCTTACAC
>CAYGVQ010000043.1:0-1168 GCA_964353515.1 uncultured archaeon | reverse complement strand
ACCATAAACGCGCGTTCGCTTGAACGCATGATAACGAAGCTTCTTTCGCACCCGCTCAGCGAGATGAACCACATCGGCTCGGGGATAAAGACCGAGGTCCTTAAAATAATACCAACGCTCGTGAAATACGCTGACCAGAACCTGTATATTGCAGAGACGGACAGGCTCATGGGCTCCTTTTTGACAGGCTTCGAAGACCCGGGTAAACACAGGGGCAGCAACAGCGCGGTGCTCGTGGGCTATGACAGGGAAGCGGAAAACAAAATCATAGCCTCTATAATATACAAATATTCTCATCAGCCCTATGAGCAGATTTTTGAAAAGGTCAAGGGCATGAGCCAGGAGGAAAAGGAGCGCATCTTCGACGAGTTCATGAGGCGCATGGGGAAGCATGACCAGCCGATGCGCGAGCTGGAGCACGCCTATTACACGTTTGACATCCTTGTCGATTACGGCGCCTTCCGCGACGTGCAGCGCCACCGCATATGCACCCAGACCAACCAGGAGCTGACGACGGCGAACGGTTACGCAATGCCGCAGGAAATCGCTGCGATCGGCTACGAAAAACGCTTCAGGGAGGCCATGGATGCGGCAGCGACGGCGTTTGAAAGAATCGCTGCCAGTCTCCCGAAAGAGGCGCAGTACGTCGTGCCTCTCGCTTTTCGCAAGCGCACGCTCTTCACGTGGAACCTGCGCGAGCTCTACCATTTCATACGCCTTCGCTCGTCGAAGGAGGGGCACATTTCTTACAGGAAGGTTGCCTGGGACATTTACAACGAGGTCAGGCGCGTCCATCCGCTGCTGGCGAAATACATAAAAGTCGATTTGTCCGAAGGGCCTTCGAGATAAAATTAAACAGAAGGCATGTCATGGCCCATGTCATGATCCATGTCAAAAGGCATGACATCGTGCGGCTCTGCGTGCGGTTCAGCAGGCTCTATTTGAGGCGAAGGTTCGAGTGCCGGCAACTCCTGTGAAGGTAACGGAGGCGCAACAGGCTTCGCTGGTTCCGGCTGGACAGGCGGCTGGGCAGGCAGGTTATGCGCAATGTCAAGCTGGCACAGCACATGCTCTTCTCCTGAGTTTTCCCAGTTGGTGAAGGCCGCTTTCTCCACGCCGCCGAATTTTTTGAAGAGGTGCAGCGAGCCGTTGTGCCTGAAATGCCCGA
>CAYGVQ010000042.1:0-6826 GCA_964353515.1 uncultured archaeon | reverse complement strand
GCGAGCTTTCTCATCAGCAGCATGTTCGCCACTTTTGCTCCTGGTTAAAACACACGACAGACTTGATATGGAATCTATGGAATCTATACAATCTATATAAACCAGTTTAGACCAATTATAAATTGATCAATTATGAAAAGATGCAAAGCAAAGAAGGCACAGTCCGCAATGGAATACTTAATGACGTACGGTTGGGCGATCTTGATCGTCATAATAGTGGCGGCAGCGTTGTACGCTCTAGGCGTATTCAACCCAGCGACCTTCGCAGGACGAACGACGACAGGTTTCACGCAACTGGGAGCGCCAAGCGACTGGGACCTTGTGACAAACGGCAACTTCAGACTTAAACTGGCAAACAACAAGCTAGCTAATCAAGTAGTGGTGAAGACTATCAGCGCTGCGCTGAAAGGCGGAGCGACATACACCTTCAACACGTCCAACTGCACTGGCAACGACGAGTACATGACAATCGGGCCAGGCGGTTCGAGGGACATCGACACCTATTGCACAGCCCTTACATATACCCTGACATACTCAGGTACCACAGCAGGAACAAGCTATTCCATAGACGTTAATGTGCTTTACAACTCAGGCGGTTATGACCACACCGACGCAGGGACTGTGACTGGCGTTGTAAGTTAAAGAGAATTTCATTTTTAGTCTCTTTTTTGATTTTTTTATTTTTAGCTCCGTTTATCTGCTTTGCCGTATTTTTGTCCTGCTTTTTATAGAAGATTTTTCAAATCTATAATATGGTCGAAAAGATCATAATTGGCAAGGACTGGAAGGATTTGAAGAAATTCGGCGAGAAGGGCACGGCCTTCATAGGGAAGCACATCGTAGGCAAAGGCGAGGAGTCGCATCTCACCAACCCTGTCCTCATGGACCTTACCAGGCCGCACATCATCCTGGTCTGCGGGAAGCGAGGGACCGGAAAATCGTATTCGGCTGGAGTCATTGCCGAGGAGATATACAAGCTGCCTGACGACATCCGCAAGAACCTTGCCGTCATCCTGATAGACACCATGGGCATCTACTGGTCCACGAAACTGCCGAACGAGAAGGAAATCGATCTGCTGAAGGAATGGGGCATCAAGCCGGAGGGCATCAACGTCAGGCTTTTCGTGCCGAAGGGATATGTCAGCGAATACAAGGAAACAGGCATAACCGTCGACTCGCCGTTCACCCTTTCCGTCGGAGAGCTGACAGCCGAGGACTGGGCGGTGACGTTCGGCTTTTCCATGATAGACGAGCACGGCATTCTCCTGGAAAAAATCATGGAGGACCTGAGGGACAGGTACGAAGACAAATTCTCGATAAGGGACATAATAAACGAGATAGAAAAGGACAAGACAACCGACCAAAAAATCAAAGACGCCCTTGTGAACAGGTTCATCGCCGCCGAGACATGGGGCCTGTTCGAGAAGGAAGGGACGAAGATCGAGGAATTCCTGAGGCCGGGCGTGGTCTCAGTGATTGATGTTTCTCATTACATGCAAGTCTCTGAGTCGTGGTCGATACGCGCGATGGTAGTGGGCCTTATTTCAAGGAAAATCTTTACCCAGCGGCTGATGGCGAGGAAGGCAGAAGAGTATGGCCAGATAACAGGCCAGACCAAGAAGACGATTCCCTTGGTCTGGATAATGATGGATGAGGCGCACCAGTTCGTGCCGAACGAGGGGACGACAGCAGCGACGGGCCCCCTGCTCACCATGATAAAGGAAGGCAGGGAGCCGGGCATTTCCGTTCTCATGATAACCCAGAGACCAAACAAGCTCCACGAGGACGCGCTCTCGCAGGCCGACATCATAATTTCCCACCGCCTGACTTCGAAGGCGGATATCGAAGCGCTGCGCTCAATCATGCAGACCTACATGCTGGAGGACATACAGGACTACCTTAATGATCTTCCCAAAACAAAAGGCTCAGCAATCCTGCTAGACGACAATTCAGAGCGCATCTACCAGGTGCAGATCCGCCCGCGCTTCTCCTGGCATGCTGGCGGCTCACCGATAATAATAAAGGAGAAGAGCTTGGTCGGCGGAGAAAAATAAAAGAAATTAACTACCTTTTCTTTTCCATCATCTTCGTCAGCCTGTTTACCCTGTTCTCCAGCTCTATCAGCTTTCTGGCCATCTCGCGGTAGTTCTTGCCCATCTGCTTCTCGATCTCACCTCTCTTCTGGTCTAGCTTCTGGATGCGGAACTCGGTCTTGTCCTTGTTCATGCTGGCGATGTTGAACGTTTTTTCCAGATGCTGGGAAATCTGGTGCATCTTCTTGTAGATGTCGTCCTGATAGTTCAGCAGTTTGCTGTGGGAGATTTCAGAGGCCAGCTTGCCGGCGCCTATTATGATCATGAAAACGCCGAGCAATACGAAGAAGTCCAGAGATATGAAGCTGGCAATGCCGCCAGCAGCCAGAACCAGGCCCATCAGTGCGAAAAAAGCCCAGAATATTTTGTCCCAGTGCCTGAACCAATTGAGGGTAAACATAGTTAGTAGTTTGGCTGTAAAAAATTTAAATCCATATTGTCCTATTAATGTTTATAAAGTGATAGAGGCAATAAGGTTGATATAGAACCTAATCAAAGAGAAATTGTTATGAAATTCCCGAAGATGATAAACACGTACTGCCCCAAGTGCAGGAAGCACACGGAGCACACGGTCAAGATGGCGAAGAGGAAAGGCCGCTCTTCAGCGCATCCGCTTTCCCAGTCGCAGAGAAGGTTCAAGCGGAAGATGGAGGGCTACGGCTCGTTCCCGAGGCCGAAACCAAGCGGCGAAGGGAAGCCGACGAAGAAGGTCGATCTCCGCCTGATATGCAAGCAGTGCAGCAAAGCGCATACGAAGAGGGGTTTCAGGGTCAAGAAGTTCGAACTAACGTAATCAGCGGATGACAGCTGGGTTTGTAATTCAAGCTGTCGTCTGAATATGGTGAATTTAAATGGCAAAGGAAAAGAAGACGAGGAAAAGAGGCAAGCGCGTAAGAAAGGGCAGGAAGCACGAATCCGTAAAGATATGGAAGAAATACGAAGTCAAGGGCGATACGCTCGCTCGAAAAAACAGCTTCTGCCCCAGATGCGGCAGCGGCGTGTGGCTTTCGAAGCAGAAGAACCGCCTGTATTGCGGCAAATGCGGCTACGCGAGCTTCAGTTCCGGGAAGGCGGAAGCCAAGGACTAGACGCTTCAGACGCCTCTTGCGAAAACTTTTTATTGCATTCCGTTCAGATTTAACTAACATACCGCATTAATTGTTTTTCAATAAGTTCGGGGGTGCTCTGTATGAAAATAACGCTTTCTGCCATCAAGGCAGACATAGGCAGCATAGGAGGCCACATAAAACCCAGCAGGCTTTTGCTCGAGACCGTTTCCGAATACATTGAAGAGTACGGCAAGGGCATGCTCAAGGACTTTTACGTCGGCTTCACGGGAGATGACATCGCGATACTGATGACCCATACGCTCGGCAAGAACAGTGAAAAAATCCACCGCCTGGCCTGGAACGCTTTCAAGACAGGCACGCTGGTGGCGAAGAACCAGGGTCTTTACGGCGCCGGCCAGGATTTACTCAAGGACTCGTTTTCAGGGAATGTCAAGGGCATGGGACCAGCGGTCGCTGAACTCGAATTCGAGGAAAGGCCGAACGAGCCGTTCCTTTTATTCGCTGCAGACAAGACCGAGCCAGGTGCTTACAATCTACCGCTCTATCTCGCTTTCTCCGACCCCATGCATTGTGCTGGTCTGCTGTTGAGTAGCGGGATGGGGAAAGGCTTTCGCTTTACCATAATGGATGTTGCTTATACAAAAGGCGACAGGGTCATCGAGCTAAACACACCTGAAGATATATACAAAATCGCTGCCCTGCTCCGCGACAACAACAGGTTCGTCGTCGAGTCTATCCACTCGAGGAACACAAAGGAAGAGGCTGTCGCAGTCTCGACAACGCGGTTGCACAACATTGCCGGCAAATACACCGGCAAGGACGACCCGATAATGCTCGTGCGCGTGCAGAAGGATTTCCCTGCGACGGGCGAAGTGCTTTCGCCTTTCTCGATCGGCCATTACGTTGCAGGCTTCATGAGGGGCTCGCATATCGGGCCGCTGATGCCTGTAAAGCTCAACTCGAGCATATCGTATTTCGACGGCCCTCCTATTGTCAGTTGCGCAGCCTTTTGCGTGCATGACGGCAAGCTTACGGAGCCGGCTGACCCCTTCATCCATCCCTTCTGGGACTTCATCAGGAGGGAGGTTTCAAGGAAGGCTCTTGAAATCCGCAGGCAGGGCTTCTCAGGGCCCGCGATGCTGCCCTACAGCGAGCTGGAATACGGAGGCATAGTTGAGATAATGAAAGAACTGGACAAGAAGTTCAAGGTCAGGGGAAGCAAGAAGTAACCAGCTAGTCAAGAATACTCCTTTACTTAAAACCCTCGAGCAGATCGGCTATCACTTCCTTTGGTTTTTTCGCTTTGACTACGCCGGATGCTATCAGTATGCCTTTCGCTCCGAGCTCCATAGCTTTCCTGACGTCTTCGCCGTTCTTGACGCCAGCGCCGCAGAGAACCGGAATGCGCTCCACTGCATTTACTTTTCTGATGGATTCGGTTATCACTTCAGGCCTTGCTTTGGAAACAGAAATATCTCCGCCTATGAGTTCCGGCGGCTCTATTGCAATGTAGTCGGGTTTAAGCGAGGCGATTTCCTCCGCTTTCTCCGGTGTTTCCGCGCATACGACCGTGCGCAGCCCGACTTCCCTGCAGCGGGCAAGGCATTTCCTTATGGTTGCGATGTCCATGCGCCTTTCCGAGTGGTTGAGCAGCGTGCCTTTCGCCCCCGCCGCTTTCGCTGCTTCGGGCAGCAGCCATCCAGTGTTCGAGCCGAATTTCACAGGGTCAACATGCTGGGAGAAAACAGCGGCTTTCGCCCTTTCCGAAACCATGCGTATATCTGCTGCCTGGGCTGCAAGTATGATTTCCACGCCACCGCCAGCAAAGGCGTCAGCTATTGCCGCAAGCTTCAGCGCATTACGCCCCGTGGCCTCTTCATATGTTTTCAGATTTATCAGCAGGATTGGCTTAATGTTTTTCATAATCTTAATTGTTGCTGATGTTTTTAAAATTTTCTTGTTGCGTTACCTTTTTGCAAAATTCAGCGAAATTCGGCCCAATTTCCGCCCAAAGCGGCAAATTAATTTAAATCTAATCACGATAAAAATACACATGAGAAATACGCTTCTTGTAGTCTGCATTTTATCGATGATATTTTTTGTTAATGCTGCCGGCGCTGTTGATGTCAGCGTAACGCCCGTGCAGGGCGAGACGGAAGTCAACCAGAATGCATGGTATAATATAGAAATATACAATGACTTTTGGTACCCTGAAGAATTCATCATCACCGTTCTGGGCCCGCATCTCGAATGGCTCAACCTGGAAAGCTACTACGTGCTTGTGGGCCCGTCTGAAAAGAGGGACATAAAGATGTTCTTCTATCCCAGCCTTGAGAATTCTTACCAGTACGAGGTCTTGGTTTATTCAAAGAACAACGAGCAAAACAAGGTTTCACAGATAATTTCCCTTAAGGTTTTGCCTGAAAAGGAAGTCAGAATATTGGGCCTGACATGCAGCAAGGCCGGCGACAGCCTTGAAATAAACCTCAAGCTCTCCTCAAAGGAGAAGAGGGCACTCAAGATACCTCTGGAAATAGTTGACAGCAGCGGCAACAGGGTGAAGTACGCTGAAGTCGCAAAAGAATTCCAAGGAGCGACTGAAATAAAGGAAACGATTCCCATAGGCGATCTGCTTGCCGGGAATTATTATGTCAGGGCAAGCGTGCCCGAGTTTGATGTCAGCGGTGAAACTACTTTCAGCATCCAGCCCGTGCACAACGTCGTGACCAAGAAAGAGATAATTTCAACACCTTTTGGGCAGGAGGTGGTCATTACCGTCACCAATGAAGGCAACACCATCGAGAACTACGATGTCAAAGAAAGCCTGCCTTCGAACCAGTACATAGATTTTGTTGACTCCCCCGCCAACACATACGTTGCCGACAACAATGTGAATTACAACTGGGTGGTTGAAGGCCTTGCGGTCGGCAAGAGCGCGACCGTGAGATACAACATCAGCAGGCTGCCGTTGCTGGTGGGCTCGTTCATCGCGGTCTTCTGCGTGGTTGCCCTGCTGGGCATGGGCGCGGTGAAGGTCAGGACGCCGCTGATCAAGAAGAGGTATGTCAAGAAAAGAGGCGAGCACATTATAATACTGCAGATAAAGGGCACGCTGACAAGCCCGATAAAGGGCGTGATAGTTAAGGACAGGGTCACGCCGCTTGGCAGGGTTGTGCAGGAATTCGGCGGTCCGAAGCCGGTTGTGAGGGAAGGCGGGGAATCAGGTACCGAGCTGATATGGAACCTTGGCGACCTCAAGCCCAGGAGCGAGATATACCTTTCTTACAGGATACAACCGTTTATAGAAGCTCAGCTGAAAATGCCGAGGGCCTACCTGACCTACAGAACGGATGAAGAAACGAAGATGCGCGTCTTCTCCAAGCAGGTCATTCTTGAATAAGGCTGCTGAATAAGTTTTAAATTCTGGAGCTGTTTATATACTATTACGCGTATTGCGCGGAACCCGGGGTAGCTCAACTTGGCAGAGCGATCGGCTGTAGACTCTCGCGCTGTGACTTAGAACGCTTGGTTTTATGAGCGTGTCTGTCGCTCGCAGTCGCTCGGAAACCGATAGGTTGTGAGTTCAAAAACCCTTTTACTCAAAAGCGTTTACGGAAAACCAGCAGCTAACGCTTGCGGGTTTGGAAGTCTCACTCCCGGGAT
>CAYGVQ010000041.1:0-6844 GCA_964353515.1 uncultured archaeon | reverse complement strand
AGGGAATTTCATAGAAAATCTCAAACAGAGCTTGAACAAGAACGTCAAGGTCGTCGCGATGGTGCACACCTCGAACCTCGACGGCACCAGCATTCCCGCCAGGGAAGTGATAAAGCTCGCGCACGACAACGGCTCGCTGGTCCTGCTTGACGGCGCGCAGGCCGCGCCGCACAAGGAAGTCGATGTCAGGAAACTCGACGTCGATTTCTTTGCCTTTTCGGGCCACAAGATGATGGGACCGACAGGCACAGGCGTTCTTTATGGAAAAGAGCATCTGCTCGAGCAACTGTCGCCTTTCATCGTCGGCGGAGGAACGGTGATAGATACCACGCACTCGGAAGCGAAGTTCGAGGAACTGCCGCAGAAGTTCGAGGCAGGACTTCAGCATTACTCGGGCATAATAGGCTTGGGCGAGGCAGCTAATTATATAACGAAGGTCGGGCGCGACAACATCGAAAAGCACGAAATTGCACTGAACAAGAAGACAACTGAAGGCCTGACAGGGCTGGTGGACATTATCGGTCCGAGCGACGCTGGCAAACGCTCCGGCATATTCAGCTTCAACGCGGGGAAAGCGGACCCGCATGAAATCGCCATGCTGCTCGACCAACTCGAAAATATATGTGTCCGTTCTGGCGCTCATTGCGTGCATTCATGGTTTAATGCGCACAACCTGCGCGGCAGCGTGCGGGCTTCTTTGTATCTTTACAACACGCCTGAAGAATGCGACAAGCTCGTGGAAACCATAAAAAGGGCATTGAAACTAGTAAAATGAGAAAAAAGCGATGAATATTGGCGCTATAAAAATTATTTAAAGTAGCTTTACGTTTTATTTAACAGAGTAATGAACATGGCAACACCACCTGTCTACTACGTAAGAATCATAAAATAAACCAAAGAAATTAAAGACCAGTCCCGCATAAACCTTTTTGCGCAAAGCTATTTATATAACAGTGTTATATAATGACTACCATGAAAGGTTCCAAGCTTGTTTATCTGGACAACGGCAAGACGACAGAGGTCGATCCTGCAGTAGTTTTGGAAATGAAAAAATATTTCACTCATTACTACGGCGTGCCTTCAGCGACGGAGTACGGTCATTCGTTCGGCCTGAAGATAAGGGAAGACATCGAAAAGGCGAAAGCGATAATCGCGCAAAAACTCAACGCCGAACCATCAGAGATCGTCTTCACCTCAGGCGAAACCGAGAACGACAACCTCGCTATAAAGGGCGTGTGCTTCGCGAGGCCGCTAGCTGCCGGCAGGAAGGCCAGGATAATCACTACCAAGATCGAGCGCAAGCCGATTCTTGACGTTTTCAAAACGCTGGAAGCGATGGGATGCTATGAAGCTGTTTATATAAACGTCGACGACGAAGGTTTCGTGAAAATGGGCGGGCTGGAAAAGGCAATCGATGACAACACAGCGCTAGTCGCGGTGCAGCACGCGAACCCGGAGATAGGCACGCTGCAGGACATCGCACAAATCGGCGCGATGTGCAGGCAGAAGGGCGCGATTTTTTACGTTGATGCAACGCAATCCTTCATGAAAGTCCACATAGACGTAAATAAAATGAACATCGACGTGCTCTCGCTTTCCTCGGACAAGATACACGGCCCGAAGGGCGTGGGGGCGCTTTACGTGCGCAAAGGCGTTCGTCTGCAGCGCCTGTTCGAGGGCGGGGAAAACGATGAAGACACCAGGCCAGCGGGCGTGCCCAACGTTCCAGGCATAATGGGCTTCGCGAAGGCAGTCGAGGTCGCGGATGAGAAAGACAACGAAGCCATGAAAAGGATGAGGGATTGTTTGATAAGCGAATTGCTGAAAATCCCGAACACGCGCCTTAACGGCCCGCGGCAGCAGAGGCTCTGCAACAACGTCAATGTGAGCTTCAAGTTCATCGAGGGCGAAAGCCTGCTCATGCTGCTTGATAAAAAAAAGATCGTGGCGACAACAGGATCGGCATGCTACTCATCAAATTTACAGCCAAGCCACGTAATACTTGCGCTCGGCTTGGCGCATGAGGATGCGCACGGCTCGCTCAGGCTGACGCCCTCGAAGTTCAACACAATGCAGGAGATGAAGTACGCTGTCAAGGCGATCAGGGAAGTCGTCCAGAAGCTCAGGCAGATAAGCCCGTTCGGAGAAAAATAAAATATGAAAAAGAAAGGACTAAAGACAGTCAAAGAAAGCGAAGAGGCTTTTCATGCCTGCCCGTCATGCAGCAAACCGGCAAAAAAATGGTACAAGGAAAGGATATTTCTTACCGTTGTTACAGCCGTAGCTGTCCTTGCTGCCGCATATATGTCCGATTTCTCGAGACCTTTCACGTTCGCGTTTTTCGATTACCTGGGCATGATCTGGTGGGCGCTGCTGATAGGCTTCCTGCTCGGAGGCCTGATGGAATACTACATCCCCAAGGAATACATCCAGAAATATTTTTCAGTCCACAAGAAGAGGACGATTTTTTATTCGGTTGGGCTCGGCTTCATGATGTCGGCGTGTTCGCACGGCATACTGGCCATATCCATGGAACTGTACAAGAAGGGCGCATCAACAGCTTCTGTTATTGCCTTCCTGCTCGCCTCGCCCTGGGCGAATCTTCCGGTCACCATCCTGCTTTTCAGCTTCTTCGGCCTTAATGCGTTTTACATAATAATATCCGCTATAATAATTGCCATAACAACCGGCCTCATTTACCAGGTGCTTGACAAAAGATGCATAGTGGAGTGCCGGAGCCATAACCTGAAGGTCGACGAGAAGTTCTCCGTCAGGAAAGACATGAGCAGAAGACTAAACAATTACAGGTTTACCTCAGGCAGCATCGCAGCCGACACCAAAGGCGTGCTTAAAGGCTCCTGGGCGCTGACAAAGATGATAATGTGGTGGGTAGTAATAGGTATGCTCATGGCAAGCTTCGCCAACGCCTTCGTGCCGCATGAGATATTCATGATGTACCTCGGCCCGACAATGCTGGGCATGGTATTGACGCTCATAATGGCAGCGGTGATAGAAGTATGCTCCGAGGGCTCGTCGCCGCTCGCCTTCGAGATATACAAACAGACAGGCGCCTTCGGCAACTCGTTCGTCTTCCTTAACGGCGGAGTGGCAACCGATTACACCGAAATAGGCCTGATATGGTCGAACATAGGGAAGCGGACAGCGCTCCTGCTGCCCCTGATAACGGTGCCGCAGATACTGGTTCTGGGGTACGTGTTCAACGTGTTTTTGTAAGGTGTTTATTAATTTTGCGCGCCAAATATTTTCATGGTTAAAAGCTATGCGCGCGGCAGGAGATTCGAGTATCATGTCGTTGACAAGCTCGCGCGACAAGGCATAAACAGCAGGCGCGTCGTTCTTTCCGGCAGGCAACCTGCGTATGGCCAGCAGCCGATAAGCGATCTGCCCAACGCCGACATAATAGTCGAGGGAAAGTTCAAGGGCAAGGCCAAGACGACGAAGGCGAAAAAATACGTTTCCTTCCCGGAGAAGGAGATACTTGAGCTAGAGAACGGCCAGATAAACTTCCTCATTTTCAATTATGCGAGGACGAACCCTTTCGTCGTGATAAGGTTTGACGATTTTGTCGACCTCGTGAAACTGTGGAAGGAGAAAAACAAAACCTAGTCCTCTTTCTCTTCGATCTCCCTGATTTTCTTGAGATAAGTTTCCTTCATCTTTTCGAGGGACTCCATGGTTGTTTTGACCTTCTCGTCAGCACGCGCCCTCATTTTTTCCAGTATCCTGTTTATTTCAATCACATGTTTCTCACATAGCGCTGTTTCGAATTTTCTGATGTACGGGATGGGATAGTCCCTGTGTATCCATATTTCATCTAGTACTGCGTCGAGTTTAGGGTCGCTCCCAATCTTATAATGTGCGACATAGATCGATAAAGCGTATTTCTTTGCAATTTTCTTCGCCCTTCCCAAGATGAAAACGTTGTACACCTCGAAAAATTTGGAAATGAACCTGAACCTGCTTGCAGCAAGGCCTATTACGATGACGAAGAACATATAGTAGTTGATGAAAAGGAATGAGTATATCAGACCGATTATAGAAGGGGTCAAAAGGACTATCGCAGTCAGCGAGCCTATTGTCCAGCAAACCAGAATTATGTAAGGTAGAAGGTAGAGCTTTATCACCTTTATGGGCTCTATAATCTCCCTGTAGTTTCTGTAGAAATAGTGTGCAGCCAGAAGGCTTACTAGGCAATAGAAGAGGCCGAGGCCGAAGAAGTTGAAGGATTCAAACATGGCGAAATCAAAGAACATTATGCCGGCCGTCAGCGAGAATACCGCAAAAGAAAAAAAGAGGTAATGAAAGGTCTTGAGGTAAGAAGCGCTCAGATAAAGCCTTTCCATAGCAAAACCTCAGGTTCCTCCGAAAACCGCCAGAACCCACTGCAGGCCGTAGTACCCTCCCAGGGCGAGCGAGAGGTTGAGCACGAGTTTACCCGTAAGCGAGGCGAGGAAAAACTTCTTGATGTCGTATTTTATCGCCCCGCAGAATATGCCGAGCACGTCGTCCGGAAGCGGCGTCGCAGCGAAAAACGCGATGACTACAAACGCCCTGTATTTTTCCATCCACTGGTTCGCCTTCTTCAGCCAGTAGGCGTATTTTTTTTCTATCGCCTTTTTGCCGACGAGGCCTACGCCGTAACCTGTCAGTTCGCCAAGCGCGCAGCCCAACGCAGCGGCAATGCCTACCAGCCATGGGTTTAGTATCGCGCCGAAAGCGAAGACGACCAAAAATGAAGGTATGGGGAAAATCACTGTTGCAGAGCCGATGAAGTTAACAAGGAATATGCCAAGATAGCCCCATGTCTCGGCGATGGTCTGCGACCAACCGGAAAACCAAGCGAGAAAAGAAGCGATACCCATATAAAATATTTAGCAGCGACGTTAATATAATATCATGAGCTACGGCAAATCACCGTGGATTGCTGCATTCCTGAACTTCGTTGTTTGGGGCTCGGGTTATGTTTACATAGGGCACAGGATGACCCTCGGCATGGGGCTGGTGCTGGTCACGTTTTTCAATTTCCTGATACTGATCATGATACCTGATGTCATAATACTCAGCAACACTGAGCTGTTCTTCCTCTGGTTCTCATTCATATGGATTGCGCTCAGCGTACTTTTCTCGATAGATGTTTACAAGGAAACGCAAGACCTCAACAAGATTTGAGCATTTGCCTGATTCTGGGGCATGAAAGAGTTTTAAAACTTTATAAGTTTAAGCTCCAAATAAATTTGGTTGCTTGACTTTGTGAGTTGTTTCACGTTGTAGGTGTAGTAATGGAAAAGTGGAAATGCAAAAAATGCAACTACATTTTTGTGGGCGATGAAGCACCAAGAATATGCCCCAACTGCGGCCACAAGGCAGAGTTCGAACTTTTTTTCGAGATGGATTCGGGACCTTTCATACCCTTATATGACGAATAGTATTTTCCGAACTAAAATCAGGGAAGAAAGAGAGTCTAAGATTTCTAACCGCACTGCGCCCCGCCGCTGCTGCTTCCGCTACCTGCACCTATAGGCCCAAAGCTCGGCGCTTCGGCTGTTGAGCTAAGCTGCTGGCTGCATTCTGCCGGCGGCGTGTTGAAAGCATTGCATATTGCCTGCTTTATCGCTTCCGCGGTCCTGCTAACGCTTACCTGCTGGCCGTTTATGCCAAAGGTCGGCGAGCCGCTGACATCGTAGGCTGTGGCAAGCGTTTTGTCAACATCATAAGGTGGGTAATTACCGCTGCTTTCAAAGAATGTCTTGTTTATCTGGAACTGGGTGTCAGTCGCTTTCATGCATGCGTCCAGTTTGGCGCTGTCTATTCCCGCCTCGGTTATGCATCCGGAGTAATTGCCATCCTTTACGAAACATCTCAGATATTTCGTGAACTTGTCTTTCTGCTCCTTCTGTATGCAGTACATCCTCGTGTTTTCCAACATTTCTTTTTCGCCATGCATGATGTAATGGACGAAATTAACGCTGAGGTCAGCCTTGCTGCCGAGAAGTTCTATAACAGGGACATAAGCCTTAAGGAATTGCAGGCCATAAGGGCAGTACGACATGACGAAGGCGTGCGCTTCTGGCCTGTCACTTTTGGGAACGGCAGGCGGTGTTTCAGGTTCTTCCTCGTTGGACGGAGGTATCATCTGTTTTGCCTGGTTGCATATGTCAGTGTTGTTTGTGATAAGGCAAACCTGCGTCTTGAAGGTGTATTCGTCTCCCACGCCCGCGATGGTTGAAATGTTGTTGTAAACGAGCAAGAAACCAGGATTATCTATCGTCTGGCCGAAGCCCGTCTTAACAAAAGGTATCTTAAGCGTATCCGCGACAGCCTTAGCAATAGACTCCATCTGGGCGCAGTTGGCGCATCCCGGCGGTGAAATGAAAATCAGCTGGTCATTGGTTTTTGCTGTGGAAATGCCGCCCATCAAACTGGCGATGAAACCGATGCCTAAGAAAACCGCCGCAACAACAACAAAATAGGCTATTTTCATAGCGGGTATTTTTTTACCTGCCTTTGTTTCATGAGCATGGTGCTCATGATGCGTCTCGCCATGCTTGGCTTCGGCTGGCTCGTGATGCTCGTGATGCTCGTGATGTTCATGATGCTCAGAAGCTTCAATTTCCTTGTGCCTTCTCTTGGACATAGACATAATGTTAGTGCATGTATTTAAATATTTAACGAAATCTTGGGCTGTTAACTCGGCTGGATATAGACTTAACAGCTCACGGAATCTTGCGGCACTTTGCCTTCATACGATTTAAATTCACTTATTCCTTGAAGAGCTTTAGAAGTATGCTTCTGCTTCTTCTGTTGTCAGGTAACGGAAGGTTAT
>CAYGVQ010000040.1:5621-6891 GCA_964353515.1 uncultured archaeon | reverse complement strand
CCTTCGGCAAGAAATTGGGCATCCTGATTCTCGTAATATGCGTAATGGTAATTGCCATAGGCATAGTGAGGGAAGGACCCCTTGCTGGCAAACCGCTTACAGAAGCGCTCATTGTAATGATCGTTATAACAGGCATCGCCCTCGCGGTGGCGGCGATACCAGAAGGCCTGCCTGCAGTAATGACCATAACGCTGGCGCTCGGCTTGCAGAGGCTCGCCAAGAAGAACGCCCTGATGCGCAAATTACCAGCGGTTGAAGCGTTAGGCTCAACGACAGTCATATGCTCCGACAAGACGGGCACGCTTACTAAAAACGAGATGACCGTAAGCAGAATATGGCATCCTGATGCTTTTATTGAAGTCACCGGCGAAGGCTACAAGCCAGAAGGCAGATTTGTTTTGAAAGGTAAGGACATCGACGCAAAGACGAAAGATGCGCTGTCCTTTATGCTGAAGGTCGGAGCATTATGCACCAATGCAAGCCTGCAGGAAAATGGCGGAGACTACAGCATAATGGGCGATCCGACAGAAGGCTCGATAGTCGTTGCGGCAAAGAAAATGGGCCTCGCAAAAGAGGCAATTGAGGCTAGGCACAAAAGACTGCATGAGATACCCTTTTCTTCGGAAAGAAAAATGATGACGACCATAAATCATGTTTCAGGCAAGGCAGCGATGTCTTGCGTCAAAGGCGCGACAGAGGTCATACTGGAGCGTTGCGATAATATTCTTGCCGACGGCAAGCTTCATAAAATAACAAGGGAATGGAAGGAAAAAATTATTGCAAAAAACCAGGAGATGGCAAGCGATGCGCTACGCGTTCTGGCAATAGCCTACAAGGAAATGAGCAAGGTTGATACGAAAGCAGCCGAGAATGGCTTGACGTTCATCGGCCTTGTTGGCATGATAGATCCGCCGAGGGAGGAAGCGATAGAAAGCGTAAAGGTATGCAAGAAAGCTGGCATAAGAGTAGTGATGATAACAGGCGATCACAGAAACACTGCCATAGCTGTTGCCAAACAACTGGGTTTGATGGATGAAAATGGCAAGGCCGTGACAGGGGAAGAGCTTGACAATATTTCTGACGAAGAGCTTGCAAGAACAGTAAAGGAAGTTGCAGTTTACGCAAGAGTTAATCCGATACACAAGGTCAAGATTCTTGACGCCTTGAAAAAGAACGGGGAAATAATAGCCATGACAGGTGACGGCGTCAATGACGCGCCTGCGCTTAAAAGAGCTGACATAGGCATAGCCATGGGCATAAAAGGCACGGA
>CAYGVQ010000040.1:1610-5521 GCA_964353515.1 uncultured archaeon | reverse complement strand
TATGGCAAGGAAAAGGCGATGACAGTCGCCTTCACCGCCATCGTGATATTCGAGATGGTGAGGGTCGAATCGGTCAGGTCGAAGCACAAACTCGGACTTCTCTCCAACAAGAAACTTATAATAGCAATAGCGTCTTCCATCATTTTGCAGCTGGTTATCGTATACGTGCCCTTCTTCAATCCGATATTCGAGACAATGCCGCTCGCTTTATCCGACTGGGTATGGATACTCGTCGTTTCAGCGGTCTTGTTTGTTATAATGTGGATAAAAGGCAGGGCCGTGAAAGGAAAACCATGGGATTAATTTACCCAGCAAAACCACATAAAATTTAATAGTAGGCAAACCAAAAATCAAGGTGTTGTAGGTGCTGCATATGCTTACCATGCTGTTCGCCATCCTGATAGCGTTTTTCACAGTGTTTTTCCTAGCCCAAGTTCTTAAGAAATTTTTGGAAAGGGTGGGCATAGTTGGCGTGGACCAGCAGAAAAAGGAAAGGCCAAGGATGGCAACATCCGCTGGCGTTCTCGTTGTCGAGGGGGTTTTGCTCGCAGGTTTTTTCTTCATAGGCATACACACGTTTCTCATAAATTTGCCCATTAATCTTACATATCTTCTGGCTGCTTACTGCTCGATACTCACAGTGACATTCATAGGTTTTTTGGACGATCTTAACGTTTCCAAAAGCCCCAGAAAAAACAAAGAAGTGAAAGACATACGGATAGGCCTCAGGCAGTGGCAGAAGCCGCTGCTCACGTTGCCTGCAGCTATACCCCTGATGGCCATAATGGCAGGCACGACAGTGATGGACGTGCCGCTTATTGGAACAATAGACTTCGGGGCGCTTTACCCGCTTCTACTCGTGCCCGTGGCAGTGGTCGCGGTGAGCAACGCCACCAACATGCTTGCCGGCATGAACGGGCTCGAGGCAGGCCTTGGCTCTGTGGCCATGTTTTCTTTGGGTGCCTATACGTTTATGGCAGGAAGGATAGAAGCCAGCCTTATAGCCTTCACCGTATGTTTTTCGCTTCTCGCCTTCCTGAAATGGAACTGGTACCCGGCAAAATTCCTGCCGGGCGATTCGCTGACGTACATGCTGGGGGCAGCCTTCGTATCGATAGTGATAATAGGCAACATAGAAAAATTCGGCATAATCGTTTTCACCCCGTGGATAATTGAGGCATTCCTGAAATTACGCTCGGGATTCAGGGCTAGGAGCCTTGGAATTTTGCAGGAGGACGGAACGCTTTCGGCGCCGTACAAGAAAATCTATTCGCTTACTCACATAGTCATGAAAATAAAGCCCATGAAAGAACGGGAAATCACCGCGCTTCTTATATGTTTTGAAGCGGTTATTTGCCTGCTCGCATTTTTGTTTGCATGACTACCTGTCAACTGCGTCTATGTACCCCCCTGTTATGTTTGTCGGGAAGTTTTCATACTTTACCTTGTATATTTTAATGCCCAGTTTGTCATAGACCTTTTCAAAGTAGTTTTCCATACCAGCCCCATCGAAAAGGTAGAGCCTCACGAATACGCAATTCTCTACCGCCTCGGGCACGTATATCACAGCGTTGCCTGCGAAATACAACAAGCCAGGTATGGTGTTTGGTCTGTCGCTTACTAATATCTGGTTACCAACCCCTATTTTTTTGAGGTATGCCTGTCCCTGGGATGTTTTAACGAGGGCTGTCATGTTCTGCACGAAAGTCTCGTTGCCTTCGCTGCCAACCGAATAGGCCACAAGTATGGTCTGCTCCCCGCCGCCATACTCAAGCAGTATTTTGTCACCTTCCTGATAGTTCTTGTTCAGATTGAGAACAGGAAGGACATCGATCTTCTCCCCCCAGTTTGCTATCTTTGACATGGCCCCGAATTTCGGTATCAAGTCAGACGAAACCATAACGTAATCAATAGTGTAATTTTTAAGGAAGTTCAGACTGCTGTACGGGTCAGGGGTTTCTGATAAAGGTTCTGTGAAGAATTTCGCAACGTCCTGAGTCGGCCGCTGGTTGTGGTAACCGCCGTCAACCAAGGTTATTTTTTTGGCGATGTACTGGTACCACCAGCCGTAGTCCCACCATTCGAGGAGGACAGCATCTTCAGGCGTGTTGTCCCTGAGCCAGATCATTGCCTGATAAAAATCATCGGTCATCGGCGTGCTTATACCGTTGGCCATGACCCATGCAGCAGCGAAATTGGTGAGCAGTATTAAACCTATCAGAACGCCGCCGGTGACTTTCAGGTAGCGATAGCCTTTATCCTTAAGCGCCTTCTTGCCGGCATTCAGCGCGTAGCTGCCGCCTCTTATAAGGCAGTAACCCGTCGCTATCGCAAAGGGAAAGGCGAACTGGAAGGCGAGTCTTGCTGCGCCGATAGCAAGTATTATGCCCGAAACGTACATCGCAGCAACAAATATGAATTCAAGGTCGTGTTTCTTGAATATGAATTCATAGCACATCAGGGCTATACCGAAAACCGAAAAATACATGGCCGAAAAATATATCATGAACTGCGGCCACTCGAAAGCGCTGACGGCGTACCCTGTCCCGAAGTTTGAGACTGAATCGTAGAGGAAATGCCCGACACTTTGCGATTCCGCGACCGTTGACGGGATGACACCCTGTGTAAGCGGGTTGGCTATCCTGTCCAGCGTACCGGCGAGATATGCGCCAAAATCAACGAAAACATACGACAGTATAATGACAGCGAAAATGCCCACTGCCGCCAAGGCAGGCATCACATAAGGCATGTATTTTTTCTCTATAACCTCGAACTTTTCTATAAGATACATGACAACTATGAGGCCAACAGTCACGTAGTTCGCGATATTGTCTATGTCCGTTATGCCGGGCGATGCTGCGAAAACCCTTGACATTATGAAATAGGAAATGAAGGTTGCCATATAGGAGTAGAACAACCTTTTGGAGTACCTGTTGAGCAACAGGGAAACCATTACAAAGGCCATTATCATGAGTGTCGATATCCTGATTTGGCCGGATGAGCCTGCCAACAGCGTTAAGAAAAAGCCCGACGTTATGCCATAGGCAACTGTTTTGACGGCCTTTATTTTTTCCGCGTCGAGTTTCACTCTGTCGAGCAATGAGAAGGGATGGGTTATCAGATGCCTCCACGACGTTTCTTTGTTTACCGTCTGCTCCTTGAAGCTTTTTACAAAGAAGTAAAAGCCGAGCACTATGAAAATCCCTGCCACCGCTTCCTTTTCCATCCACCCAGCGGATACCCTGTACAGTATACCCGGCGCAAAGGCAAGGAATGCGGCAGAGAGAAGGCCTATTCTTCTGTCGTTGAAGAGTTCCTTGCCTAGGAAGTACATGAAAAGAACCTGAAGCGCGCCGAAGAAGGCAGGAGCCCATACACCGACCCAGTATACAGAAACCCCGAAAAAAGGATTGAGGATGAAATAGACGATAGGGTATGCCCACAACGTGATTATTTGCTCCTTGTTTCTGTCCGGCCCGCCGGGTACCGTGCCCCACCCGGCTATGCTGTCGTGCTCCGGAAGATAACCATGCTCGACGATGTACTCCGATAACCTGAGCACGTAGTGCGTGTCTATTTCAAGAAGCTGGGGATATACGAGTTTCGTGCCGGGGATGCAACGTATGTAAAGCGATGCGATGAATATGATAATAAGGGCAAATACCCAGTAATTTTTTTTGACTGAACCTCTCGTGTCCATACATGGTTAAATGTACGGGGGTTATTTAAAATTAACATTTTTAGCAGTTTTGCGTATCGCAGATTGTCGAAGAGGCGTTCAAAGGTTTAAAAATCTCTTTCACCCTTTTATTTTAATATTCAGGTTTTTTTATGAAAGTCGGAATAGTTGGTTATGGCGCCTATGTGCCCCAGTGGAGGATCAAATCAACAAACATCGCTAAGATATGGGG
>CAYGVQ010000040.1:0-1510 GCA_964353515.1 uncultured archaeon | reverse complement strand
ATAGCTGAAATCGAGGAAACGTATTCTTTCACAACAGACACGCCTGATTTCTGGAGAAGGGAAGGTGAAGATTTTCCCAGGCACAGCGGGCGTTTCACAGGCGAACCCGCATATTTCAAGCATGTGATATCAGCGACTAATGGCCTGCTCAAAAAAACAGGAAAGACGATCGATGATTTCGATTATTTTGTTTTCCACCAGCCTAATGCGAAGTTCCCGCTGACAGCCGCGAAAATTCTCGGCGTACCGCAGGAAAAAATGACGAGAGGCATGCTTGTGTCGCAGATAGGCAACACATACTCTGCAGCGATCTTAATAGGCCTTGCGAGGATACTGGATGTTGCAAAGCCCGGAGACAGGATATTGGCAACTTCATTCGGTTCAGGCGCCGGCTCGGATTCATTTTCAATACTCGTCACAAAAAACATAGTCAAGGCGAGAAGAAAGGAAAACTCAATAGATGAAATGCTGAAGATCAAAAGATACCTTGATTATGCCGAATATGTCAAATTCAGGAGAAAGATAAAGGGCGTGAATGCATGAACCTGAATAAAATCAAACCAGTGAGGGAAGTCGCGGTAATAGGCATAGGCCTTACCAAATTCGGGGAGCACTGGCACCAAGGTCTTAAAGAGCTTGCTGTTGAGGCCGGCATAAAGGCAGTCGAAGACGCAGGCATAGGCGGTGAGAAGCTGCAGCTAGTTGTCGGCGGCAACATGTCGGGCGGCCTTTTTGCGGGCCAGGAGCATGGGGCCGGGCTGCTTGCGGATTACCTTGGCCTTAACCCGGTGCCGGCAATAAGAACAGAGGGTGCATGCTGCTCCGGCGGCCTTGCTGTCAGGGTAGGATACCTTGCCGTCGCCTCCGGCATGTACGATTTCGTTGCTGTCGGTGGCGTGGAAAAAATGACAGATGTTTATGGCCCGCAGGCAACGACAGCGCTCTCCGGTGCGATGGACTACGAGACTGAGGCGTATTTCGGCGTCACGTTCCCCGGCATATACGCCCTCATTGCCAAAAGGCATATGCACGATTATGGCACTACAAGAAGACAGCTTTCCTTAGTCGCTGTTAAAAACCACGCGAATGCATTGCACAATCCCAATGCGCAGTACAGAAACAGGATAACTGCGGATGACGTCGAGAAATCAGCACTCGTTGCCGACCCGCTTAGGCTGCTTGACTGCTCACCTCTTAGTGACGGTGCAGCAACAATAATACTGGCTCCTGCAGCCATCGCAAGGCGATACACCGATACACCGATTTACATAAAGGCGTCTGCACAGGCATCGGACACGCTGAGCCTTTTCTCGAGGCGCAACATAACAATGCTTGACGCAACGGTCCACGCAGCAAGAGAGGCTTATCGCCGGGCAAAACTCTCGCCCAGGAAAATCGACCTCGCTGAAGTTCATGATTGCTTCACTATCGCTGAAATCTGCGCATATGAGGACTTGGGTTTCACCGAAAAGGGTAAAGGCGGAAAATTCATAGAAAACGGCGAGACCGA
>CAYGVQ010000039.1:0-6950 GCA_964353515.1 uncultured archaeon | reverse complement strand
GCTTCATGGGCCTCGAGCCTGGGGTCGCGAACTTCGGCCATGTCGGCGGGATAATAACAGGCCTGGTTTTAATGACCGTATGGAAAATCAGTAGCCGCGAGAAAAAGGCGGACTTCGAAAAATTCGAGTTCGTTTGGGAATAGGCCAAAAACTGGCGCAAGTAAGATTTTTAAAATTTTTCATCAACTGTAAAATGATATGCAACCTATAAGGCCGGCCGAAAGGACAAAAGACGTCACCTATGCCATACGCGATCTGGCGGTCGCGGCAGGCGAACTCAAAAGGCAGGGCGTAAGCGACATACTCTATCTTAACATCGGCGACCCGAACGTCTACGACTTCGTCACGCCTGCGCACATGATCGATGCCGTTGACAAGGCGATGAGGGAGAACAAGAATGGCTATGTTGATTCTCTGGGAATAGCGGAGGCGAGGGAGGCGCTTGAAAAAGAATACAGGGGCAGGGGCGTCAGGGCAGACAGGGAAAGGATTCTCGTTACCGCCGGCGTAAGCGAGGGCCTAGAGCTTGCGCTGGCCTCACTCGTGAACCCTGGTGAAAACTTCCTCACGCCCTCGCCAGGGTACCCTCTCTACACTGCTATACTCAACAAGTTAGGCGTGAAACCAAGGCTTTACATGACAAGGGAGGAAGATGATTGGCAGCCCGACCTGCAGGACATAAAAACAAAGATAGACAAGAACACGCGCGGCATACTCATAAACAACCCCAACAATCCTACGGGCGCTGTATATCCTGACAAAACCCTCCTTGAAATACTGGACATGGCAAGGGAAAAGAACCTCCTGACATTCGCGGACGAGATCTACAACAAGATCCTTTTCAACGGCGGGAAGCACACACCCATTGCTTCCCTCGCAGGCGAGACGCCGCTTCTGACATTCGGCGGCCTTTCAAAAAATTATCTTGTCCCAGGCTGGAGAATCGGCTGGATGGCATTCACCGGGCAGGAGAAGGCAATAGGAGACTATCGGGAAGCGGTATACAGGCTTGCGAGAGCAAGGCTGTGCGCACCCGGGCCGTTCCAGTACGCGATAAAGCCAGCGCTCGAGGGGCCGCAGGACCACATAATGACAATGAACGCCAAGCTGCAGAGAAGGAGCGATCTTGTCGTGGAAAGGCTGAACGCAATGAAGGGCGTCCATGTGACAAAGCCGAAGGGCGCTTTCTACGTTTTCCCCGGGATAGATGCGCCAATCAGTGATGACAAGGGGTTTGTTCTCGACGCTCTCAGCAAGGAGCATGTCCTTGTCGTCCATGGCACTGGTTTCGACTGGCCGCAGGACGAAAAAACGCACATTAGGATAGTCACCCTCCCGAAAGAGGAGATCCTTGAAGGCGCGATGGGGAGGCTAGAGAAAAGAATGCAGGAACTGTATCCCGAATAAAATCCGCTTCCTGCCGTGGCCCGCGCTTAAATTATTTAAAAAGAAGATGGATTATTAGAAATATTGGTGGTGATTTTTCATGAAGAAAATAATTCCCGCTGAAAGGGCGAGCAAGGTTACTTATGCCATTCGCGACGTGGTGGTCGAGGCCAACAAACTGAAGGCGCAGGGCAAGAAGGTCCTGAACCTCAACATCGGCGACCCTAACGTCTACGACTTCGTGACGCCCGCTCACATGATAGAAGCGGTAAACAAGGCGATGAAGGCGAACCTCAACAATTACGCGGATTCGATGGGCGTGGAGGAGGCAAGGGAGGCGATCGCGAAGGAAGCGGCCAGGTACGGCATAAAGGGCGTGACGAAAAACGAAGTGCTCATCACCGCCGGCGTCAGCGAGGGCATAGAGATGGCGCTGAACGCGCTGCTCAACCCCGGCGAGAACGTCCTCACCCCCATCCCGGGCTATCCTGTTTATACCGCGGTCGTCAACAAAATCGGCGCCGCCCACAATCACTACAACTGCATCGAGGAAAACGGCTGGCAGCCTGACATAGACGACATCAGGAAGAAAATCAACCCCAAGACCAAGGGCATCATAATCATAAACCCCAACAACCCGACGGGCGCGCTCTACTCGAAGAAGACGCTGCAGGAAATCGTCGATCTCGCCAGAGAGCACAACCTCCTGATTCTATCGGACGAGATTTACAACAAGATCCTCATGGACGACGACAGGCACGTCACGACAGCATCGCTCGCCGACGACATTCCGGTTCTCACGTTCAACGGCCTTTCGAAGAACTACATCGTCCCTGGCTGGCGCACCGGCTGGATGATTTTCAGTGGGCCGGCGGAAGCGACAGCGGATTTCAAGGAGACGGTTTTCCGCCTTGCCCGGTCGAGGCTTTCCGCGCCAGGGCCGTTCCAGTACGCGATAAAGCCAGCGCTTGAAGGTCCGCAGGACCACATACCCGAAATGAACAGGAAGTTAAAACAGAGGAGGGACATCATACACAAGCGCTTCAACGAGATCGACGGCTTCTCTTGCACGAAGCCGAAGGGCGCCTTCTACGCCTTCCCGAAAATCGAGCTGCCGGTAAAGGACGACAGGCAGTTCATCATGGACGTGCTTTACAAGAAGCAGATCCTCGCGGTCTTCGGCACGGGTTTCGGCTATCCCAGACCCGACCATTTCAGAATCGTTTTCCTGCCGCCTCCGGAAATCCTCGAGGAATCGCTCAACAAGCTGGAAGAGTATGTGAAGGAGAATTACAAAAAATAAAATAGAGAGGAAAAAACAAATCCCTCTGATGTTATGTTTATCGTATCAGCAGCTTGGCCTGCTCGAGGTTGTATTTCCAGCCTTTTGGCAGGACGCCCTTCCTGATATAATATCTCACGAGCCTTCTGATCATCGACTCTGCGAGCTCGAAGCCGCGGTATGACTGGTAGTCCTTCTTGTTCTTCTCGAGGTGCGCGCTGATATCCACGACACGTTTCATGAGACTGAGCAGATCCTCGGGCAGTTTCGGATAGACCTTGTTCTCCTTCAGGATCTGGCCGATGGTCTTCTTGGTCACCATTCTCACGTAAGGAATGCCGTATTCGTCCCTGAGTATCAGACCTATCTTGGCGCTGTGCAGCCCCTGTTTCGCATATTTTATGACCAGGTCTTCGACCTCCTTCGGCTTGTAGTCGACCCATTTCGCGACCTTCGCTGCCTTTTCGTCTTCTGCATTTTCCTTGCTCGATGTTCCCGGAATAGTACCACCTTTTTCTTTAATGTTTTAAAGAACAAGCATTTCCTTTCGACACAAGCAAGCGTCCTCAAAGGAACTGGCCTGTTCTTGATGTTAATAGTGGAGCAGCATATTTAAAAAGCCGTGTGTCTTGACTTGAAGAACCTTGGGACAATATGGCCTTAAACCCATGTTTAAACAAGAAAGACGTATTTCTATTATTTTTTGAGCAATTGTCTTGTATTTTTCGGCTTCATTATGCCTTTGTCGGTTATGAAAGCCGTCACGTATTTCGCCGGCGTGACATCGAATGCCGGATTCCTCGCCCTCGCGCCTTCGGGTGTGATTCTTTTTTCACCAATGAAATGGATTTCGCTCTCCTCCCGCTCCTCTATGGGAATCTGGCCGCCCGATTTGCATTTCAGGTCGAACGTCGATGACGGCGCCGCGGCGTAAAAGGGGATTGAGTTCTCTTTCGCGAGGACCGCCTTCTCGTACGTGCCGATCTTGTTGGCGAAGTCGCCGTTCACTGCAATACGATCGGCCCCGACTATCATCAGGTCTATCTCGCCTTTCCGCATGTAATGGCCCAGCGCGTTGTCGGCGATTACCGCATGCGCAATCCCCTCGTTCATAAGTTCCCATGACGTCAGCTTCGCTCCCTGGAGGCGCGGGCGCGTTTCGTCGACGAAGACGAACATGCGCTTGCCCTGCCTTTTGGCGAAGTAAACTGGAGCGAGCGCAGTGCCCCAGTCGACGCAGGCTATCCAGCCGGCGTTGCAGTGGGTCGCGATGCGCGCGTTGTTCTTTATCAGGCGCGAGCCGAACTCCCCTATCTTCTTGCAGGCGTCAGAGGAGGCGCTGGCGTACTTCTCTGCCGCTTTTATCGCAAGCTTCTTTTTTTCCTGGATGCCGTCAGCGGCCTTTATCGAGTCCAGAATGAAATCGACCGCGTGGAAAGGGTCGTAGGCAGTCGGCCTGGCCGCCATGATTTTTTTAGCGGTCTCGAGAACATGGGCGCCGAAATTCTTATGCGGCGCGTTGAAGATCCCCAGCGCCATGGCGTAAGCAGCCGCCGCGCCTATCGCGGGCGCGCCCCGAATCATCATGGTCTTTATGGCGCGGACGACGTCATCCGTCTTTGCCAGGGTAGCGATTTCGAACTGGTGCGGCAGAAGATGCTGGTTGATGATTTTAATTTTGTCCTTCTCCAGCCATACGCTGCGGTAGTGCTTCCCCTCGACGAGCATGAATAGAATTAAATGAGGTGATTAAAAAGTTTTCAGCTGCATCAGATGAACAGAGGCGCGAAAACCAGCGCGACGATCATTTTTCTAGTTGAGTGATTTCATCCCCAATAGAAGCTAGATACCAATAACCTAGTTCTCGAGTTACTGTTCTGGATTTTATTTTGTACTTCTCTCTACCGTCCACACTTATTGTTCCATTATAATCGAAAAAACGCGGTCTTCTTCTAAAGAGGGTAAGTTTAGTCCTTACTTCCCCTTCTATTCTAAGATTTCCTCTTTTGTCAAGATGATCCCGCAGGAGATTGTTTAGGAGTATGCTGTCTTCTCTTTTATGCAGGACAATTTTTTCCTCAATTTCTTTCGATCCCCCTCCTTCGTAAACCTTATTTGGAACCGTAAGTACCATAAAACTTTCATCGGTATAAGATTTTTCACTAATATCCTTTATTTCTCCCTTCAAAGATCGCAAAGTTATGTATTTTCCCATAACACCTCTAATTTTGATTGTAATTTATTTAAATGTTAGGAAACAAACCAGTTTTAAACTCTATTATATGAACAGCGGCGCCAGGACCAGCGTAATCGTCGACAGCAGCTTTATCAGGACGTGCAGCGAAGGTCCGACCGTGTCCTTGAAAGGATCGCCCACCGTGTCGCCGACTACGGCCGCGCGATGCGCATCCGAGCCTATCCCTCCGTGGTGGCCGGATTCTATCAGTTTTTTCGCGTTGTCCCAGGCGCCGCCGCCGTTGTTCATGACAATCGCCATGAGTACGCCTGTTATCGTGCCCACCATCAGGAAGGCTGCCATCGCCTCGTATTTCAGCAGGGCACCGACCGCGACGGGGAAGAGAATGGCCAGGAGCCCCGGCATAATCATGTTCCTCAGCGCACCCTTCGTCGTGATATCCACGCACTTCGCGTAGTCCGGCTCTTTGCTGCCGGCAAGGACTCCTTTGTCCTGGAACTGCCTGCGGACTTCTTCTATGATTTTCTGCGCAGTCTTGCTGACCGCGTTCATCGCTAAGGATGAAAACAGGAATATCAGCATCGCCCCGAGCATTGCGCCGACGAACACCGTCACGTCAGCGATGTTGACAATCGTAAAGGCCTTTCCCGTGAGCTTAGCAACGTCGTCCATGTAGGCCGAGAAGAGCAGGAAGGCGGCGAGGGCTGCGGAGCCGATGGCATACCCCTTCGTCAGCGCCTTGGTCGTGTTGCCGACTGCGTCGAGCCTGTCCATCTTGCTCCTGATCTCTTTGGGAGCGCCGGACATCTCGACTATGCCGCTGGCGTTGTCAGCGATGGGACCGAACGTGTCCATCGAGAGTATGTAGGCGCAGGTCGCCAGCATGCCCATGGTCGCGATCGCCGTACCGTAAAACCCGCCGTTGGGGATGCCGCTCCAGACGCCGCACATGAATGAAAATATGAGGGAAGCGCCTATCGCGATGACGGGAAGCGCAGTGCATTCAAGCGCCATGGCAAAGCCGCTTATGATGTTGGTGGCATGGCCCGTGACAGACGAGCGCGCAATATGCTGCACGGGCCTGTACTTGTGCTCCGTGTAATACTGCGTTATGTATATGAAGGCTATGGACATCACCATGCCGGTGAGGCCCGCGTAAAAGAACCATACGTTGTTCAGCATCCACATGGTGACCGCGTAAAAGAACACCGCCGACAGTATCAGGGTGACGTAATAACCCCTGTTCAGGACCTTCATCGGGTCGTCCGTGTCTTTCGGCCTCACCGTGAAAATGCCGACTATGCTGGCGATAAGGCCGAATGCCCTTGCGACCAAGGGGAAGAGGATGCCGTTCAGGCCGAAATACGGGAACAGCGCTACTCCCAGTATCATGGCTCCTATGTTCTCGGCGGCGGTCGATTCGAACAGATCCGCGCCTCTGCCAGCTACGTCACCGACATTGTCGCCGACAAGGTCAGCGATGACGGCAGGGTTCCTCGGGTCGTCCTCGGGAATCCCCGCTTCGATTTTGCCCACGAGGTCCGCACCGATGTCGGCGCCTTTGGTGTAGATGCCCCCGCCGAGCTGCGCGAACAGCGCGACGAAGCTCGCGCCGAAACCGTAGCCGACGATCATGAAAGGCGTTTCCTGCGGGTTCGCGCCAAGGGCAAAATATATCAGCGCGACGCCGAGCAGCGACATCGTGACTATTATAAGGCCGGAAACAGCGCCGCCCCTCATCGCGACCTTGACTGCCTCGCCCGAGCTTTTCGTCACAGCTGCAGCGGTCCTCAGGTTCGCGCGGACCGCGATGGTCATGCCTATAATCCCCGCCAGCGCGGAGCAGAAGGCGCCGAAGATGAACGAAACTCCCGTATAGAATGCCGTGTCAGGCTTCCCCACCAGAAAATAAACCCCGGATATGAGGGCCGTGAAAACTATGGAAAGTATTGCGATGGTCTTGTACTGCCTGTTGATAAAAGCGTTGGAACCCTTCTGTATCGCCTTCGCTATCTTCTGCATTTCGTTGGTGCCTTTGTCCCTTCTGAGAACGTCCCTCGTGAAATAACCCGCCACGATAAGGGC
>CAYGVQ010000038.1:0-6972 GCA_964353515.1 uncultured archaeon | reverse complement strand
TTCTCGTGGGGGATTTTTTCAAGATATTTGACAATGTAGAAGAGATTCGCTTCAGACGTCATCCATCCCTTCTTGTCGAATCTGGAAAGGTTGACCGGCTGCGAGAAGCCTCGCATGGTCTTCTCGCCCCAGTAATTGAAATAAAGCTCGAAATACGACAGCGCAAGTTCACGGATCGTCCTGTACACCGGTTCGCGGAAAGCGAAAAACGTGTACTTCGATTTGCCTATCGCCCCCCAAAAGCCGTTATGCCTGAACACCGCCAGTTCGTGGTCGTCGTCCCTCGCCGCCGAAGTCAGGTCAACTATCAGCGGAGGATAGCCGTGAAATCTCAACGCCGCGGCCGCGAAAACAGCGGCCTCTATGCAGTTCGCTTTCTTTTGCCGCATGACCATTCTCGGCGAGTAAAACGTCTCGCCTTTCCCCTCGAGGTTGTAAGCGAGCCTGTCAAGGTAGTCTTGGATTTTCCTGGGAGTATTTAGTTTTGAAAGGCCTCTGCATTCCTTTTCCGAAAAGCCGAATTTTCTTTTCATGGCCTGCCTTCATCTCTTGCTCTTTAACAGCCTGTTGAGCTCCTTCAGGAAAGCATCGAACTTGTCGAGAGGGATGCGCGCCCCTGCCGCCTGGCTGTGGCCGCCGCCCGAGCCGCCTACCGCTTCTGCCGCGTCTTCGGCGAGCGTATTGAGCTGCAGCGAAGCGTCGCGCGTGCGCATGGTTACGTCCAGGCTGTTTTTTCTTATGTGGACGGAAAGGCCTACCTTGCTGTTGGTGACCGTTGCTGCGAACAGCGCTGACGGCCCGCGGAAGCCGAAGGCGTACGGCTCTTTCACGAAGCCTACGTCTCCGGTTTTCTTGGAGTTGTTCTTGACGACCTCGTAAAGGCTGAACTCCTCTTTCACGACCCTTCTCGCGGCGTCGACCAGACCAGTCACATCAGAAGGGTTGTTGCCGTTCGCCATGGTTTTCGCTATCAGCCTCTTGGCGTCGTAGCTTTCGAAGTCCTTGTCTTTGATGCCCAGGAAAATGGTGCTTGCCTGGAAGTACAAAGCCCGCGCGTCCCAGCTTTTCAGGTGTTCTTCAACGAAAGCCGTGCGCTCCTCGTAGTCGCCCACCGCGCCGTATATCGCCAGCCATACCCTCTCCTTGGGGATGTCGTTCTGGAAATATCTGTATATGAGCTCGGAGGCGCTGCCTTCCTTGTTGATGTAAACTGCGATGGTATCCCCGAATTTTATCATCACTTTTTCAGGCAGCGGGTGGTGGTCGAAATAAAGTATTTCCGTGCTCTTGCTCTTCTGCTCAATGAGCCTGAGGATATCGGAGATGTCTTTCCTTGGGATCGCGATGTCGGCGATCACTATGCGCTCCGCCTCCTGCGCGTTGAGGTCGTCGAAGAAGGAGACGGGCTTGGTGAAGAAAATCTCCGCGTCGCGGAATTTCGAGAGTGCGATCGCTCCCGCGCAGATGCCGTCGCAATCCGAATGCGTGAGGATGATGGTTTTCATAATAGAAAATTGCCGGAGCGCAAATAAATATTGATGGCGCTCACCTGTTCATCTTCAGCTTTACCATGTATTCCAGCTTTTTCACGCTGTCGTGCAGCTCGCGCTCGACCTTGGCCGGATACCTGAAGGTGTATGAAAGCGTGTGCTTCATGCCGCGGACGGGTTCTACCGCTACCGCATGCCAGAAGACGTATCTGACAGGAACGAGGTCGCTCTGCTTCACGTCGATGCTCTTTATCGCGGAAAGGAACGACAGGCAGGCAAGGCGGAGGATGAAGGACACCAGGAAAACTGCCTGCAACCCGGCCAGCCAAAAGAACGACGCATTCTCAAAGGCATGCACAAGCAGGACGCCGAAAAGGTTGCCGAAAACCGTGCCAAACCCTGTAAAAAAGTTGTGGCCTGCTATGTATTTGGGTCTGTCCTTCGCGGGCGTCACTTCGAGGAGATAATTGAAAATCACAAGCTCGAAGCCCGCAAAAGAGAAGCCCTCGTAGATTTTGATCAGCATCACGTGCCATATGTTGCCGACCATAAGCCAGCCGAAAGGCACGAAGCATGCAAGCACGCCGCAGACTATGAGTATTATCCTCGAGCCGAACCTGTCGTTCAGCCTGCCCCAGTACTGCTGGGAAAAAGCGCGCGCGAGGGCGCCTATGACGACGGCTATGGCGAACCACTCGTATCCCATGCTGAGGTTCTTCAGCATGTAAACAACATAGAAGGGCGCGGCTATGTCCATGGCGAAGTTCATGCAGGTCATGTAAAGCGTAAAGATGGTGAACTCCTTGTTTATCTTCATGTTGCTGTAGAGGCCGCGGAGGTTTAGCGAGAACTTGTAGGTGTAGTGGAACACCTTTTTCGTCGTCGGCTCGTACATGCGGACGAAAAAGAAAATCGCGACCGCGGCGAATAACATTGACAGCAGGAAAATGGCTGGGAAACCCCAGTATACGAGCATGAAGCCTGCTGCCAGTATGGCAAGAACGCCGGCCACCCCTATGAGCATGTTCCTCCTGCCGAAATAGCTGCCGCGTATGTTAACCGAAACCAGATCGCCCATCATGCTCGACCACGCGGGTGAGCGTAGCATGAGGAAGAAATTGGAGAGGACGATGAGCGCAATCAGTACCCATACGCGGTTTTCAAGCCCGAGAAACGGCAGGAAGAGTATCGGTATCCAGATTATAATTCTTCCCACAATCTGCGAAAAGACCCAGATGGCTTTCCTGTTGAAATACTTGGTCAGCATCGCCCCGGGGACATGCGCAACCGTCCCCGCGAGATTCTGGAGCGAATTCAGGATGCCGATTTCAACGCTGGTCGCGTTCAGCGCTAGGGCGAAAGGCGTGGTGAACGATGACTGGATGCTGCCGGAAGCAGAGTTGAACACGCCCTCGAGCGTCGAGTTCTTCAGGCTTCTCCCGATCTTTTCGGGCTCGCCTTCCGTGATCTCGACTTTGACGTGTTTCTCCCCGGTCTTCTCAGAAACTTCTTTGGTTTTCGCGGCTGGCTTTTCACAGGTTTTTTTGACCGGCTTTTTCTGAGGCGTGGTTTCGGCAGCCTGTGGCTTGCCCACTATTTCTCCGTTCACGATTTCCTTGAAGCTGGAGCTTTGAACATCGACGCGCTTTTCCTTTTTCTCCGCCATAAAAATAAGTTGGCGCAGGACAAATAAATACCTGAATACCTTTGTATGAAAATACAAAAATTCTTATAATATTAGATTTATTTATACTCGCTTTTCTGCCTGTACTCCGACCTGAAAACGTACTCGCTCTTGACGGTATATTCGTTTACTTCTCTGCCCGACGAACCTAAGTCGTACTTTTCTTCGCCTCCAGTTTCCTCATCGGCGGCTGATTTCTTTACAGTGGCCTCGAAGATTTCGTAGGGCGGAGGGAAAGGTGTCACCGTGAGGTTTGAGGTTGCGAACCTCCAGAGTTCTTTTCCGTTCTTTATATCCAAAGCGTAGAAATGGCAGTCTGCAGAACCAAGATATAATTTGTTTCCCTTGGACGCGGGTGTTCCCCAGCTCGCACCGCCCAACCTTTTCCTCCACAAATACTTTCCTTCGAGGGTGAGCGCATAAACATTTCCTGATTCTTCTCCGACATAAATTATCCCATTGGCTATTAACGGGTTCGAACCAGTGAAGCCTCCTTCTGCCCTTATCCTCCAAATTTCCTTCCCTGTATTCGCATCAAGGGCGTAAAAATAACTGTCCCTGCAGCCGTGATAAAGGACATTCTTGCATATGGCAGGAACGCTGGAATTGCCGTATTTGCCGGTGCGGAATCTCCATATTTCCTTGCCCGTGTTTACATTGACTGCATAAAGGTAGTTGTCCATTGAACCGAAATAAAGAACGTTGTTGTGGAGAAGGGGAGGCGAACATGTCATTATCTCCTCGCCCGCCTTGAAGCGCCATATCTCCTTCCCGGTTTTTGCGTCAAGGCAATACATGTTTTCGTCGAAACTTGCTATGCATATTTTGCCTTCGTGGGCAACAGGAGAACTCGCAATGTCCGCTCCTGTTCTGAACTTCCATACTTCATCCCCGGTTTTCGCTTCAAGCGCATAAACATAGCCGTCTCTGGAACCGAAGTATACACTCCCTTCGTAAATTAACGGAGTTGAAAAAATTTCTCCTCCTGCCCGAAACCTCCATAATTCTTTTCCCTCCAAAGATATAGCTCGAACGCAATAGTCATAACTGCCTATGTACAAAACCTTTTCATTGATTTGAGGGGAGGAAAAATTTATCTTGTCTCCGGTCTTTAATTTCCATTTTTCCTCTCCTGTTTTGGTGTCAAGGGCGTAAACATAACCATCCATCGCTGCGAAGTAAAGCGTGTTCCCGTGTATCAATGGGCTGTTTATCACGCTCCCTCCCTCACCAGCGCTCCAGTGCCTATCGAACCTCTTCGTTTTCCTGACTTCGAAGTCCTCGAGCTCGACCGCGAACTCGTCAAAGGAAAAGCCGTGCTCCATGAGATAGAATTAATGAAAGGGTTTTTATTTAGTATTTCATCTTCTGCTGGTATTCGACCTTGACCTGGTATTCGCTCTCACTCTTGTATTCGTCGCGGAAGCCGACCGAGAGATTGACGTCGTACTTCTCTTCCTCTTCCTTCTCCTCTTCGGTTTCCCTTTTCCTCACGACGATTTCGAATTCGGCATTTGGAAGCGGCAGATAGGCCTGTTTTGTGCTGGATGTCGTAAAGCGCCAGATTTCTTCTCCATTTTGGTCTATGCAATAATAATTGCAATCCCAGCAGCCGAATAATATCCTGTTTTTGTATATCTTCGGCGGGTCGAAAACAGGGGCGCCGTACTTGAATCTTTTGACTTCTTTTCCTTTCAGGTCGAGAACATACAGGTAATTGTCCTCGGAGCCGAAGTAAACCCTGTCTCCATGCACATTAACTTTTGTCACAAGCCCTCCTGATCTGAACCTCCATATCTCCTTTCCTTTATTTGTAAGGGCGTAAACTATCCCGTCCCTCGTCGGGTAATAGAGTATATTGTCGTGGAGAACAGGAGGTCCCGTGGCCCCGTATGTGCCGGACCTGAACCTCCATATCTCCTTTCCGTTTTTTGCATCCAACGCATAAAGGTTGTTGTCGAAAGAAGGGGCGTATACAACTCCTTTATTAACAAACAGCGGGAAATTGCACTGCACCTGGTCCCCCGCCCTGAACCTCCATATCTCCTTTCCGGTTTTCGAATCAACACAATACAAATAGTTGTCGTAGGAACCAACGAAGACCATACCTTTGTAAACTACAGGAGAAGTCCCTATGTCATCCCCGGTCCGAAATCTCCATATTTCTTTGCCGCTGTTTACATCGGCACAGTAAAGACATCCGTCCTGCGACCCGAAATATACCATGCCTTCCGCGACGTATGCGCCCCACCAGAATTTGCCTCCGGTTCTGAATTTCCATAGCATTTTTCCAGTTTTCCTATCAAGGGCGTACATGTTCTGGTCGTACGAACCGATGAAAAGCACGTCCTCATAAACGAAAGGTACGCCAGCGGCAGGGCCGTTTGTCCTGAACCTCCAAAGCTCTTTGCCTGTGTCGCAATTCAGGGCATAAACATTCCCGTCGCATGCCCCAAAATATGCGACACCTTCATGCATTATAGAAAAGCAGATGCTGCCCCCCTCTCCGATGTTCCATATCCTCTGGAATTTCTGCGTCTTCCTGATCTCGAAGTCTTCCAGTTCGAGGTCGAAATCTGACAAGCCCAAATCCATGATAAGAAATTGCAGCGTGAAATTAAAAGTTAATATGCCTTCAGCGCCTCTTCGATCGCCTGCTGGAAGGTCGCGTAGGGTTGCGCCCCTACCAGCTTATCGCCGTTGATGAAGAAGGTCGGCGTCCCTGTCACGCCATACGCTTCGCCGTCGCTCGTGTCTTTGTCGACCTCGCCCGCGTATTTGCCGGAGTCAAGGCAGGCGTTGAACTGCGCCGTGTTTAGACCGAGGCTGGCGGCGTATTGCTTCAGGTCTTCGCTCGTCAGCGCGCTCTGATTATTGAAAAGCACCTCGCCGTACTCCCAGTACTTGCTCTGGTCGCGCGCGCACTTGCTCGCTTCTGACGCGAGTTTCGCTGCGCTGTGAACTATGAAATCGCGGAAGTAGAATTTGACCTTGCCCGTGTCTATGTAATTAGCCTTTATCAGCGGCAGCGTATCGCGAGCGAATCTTCCGCAGAAGGGGCACAGGTATTCGGAAAACTCGACTATCGTGACCTTCGCATTCGCGTTTCCGAGAACTGGATTGCTGCCGAACGCGATGCCCGTGTTGTTGCCTGTCTGGTTGTTCTGGTTCGGCGGGGTGACGGGTTTCAAAAAAAGCAAGGCCATGGGCACCGCTATTATTACCGCTGCTATGATTATCGCGGCCGAAAGAACGTACATCGGCCTGTTGTTCTTTTTCCGCTTGAAAAAATTCAGTCCCATAGCAGCACCTGAATTAACAAGATATTGAGAGCCAAGCCTTAAAAATGCATTTGTTTTCGCGCCTTGTTTCATGCCTTGATTATCTTTATGCACTGGACCGGGCAGGCTTCTGCAGCGCTCTGGTTACAGCCAAGCTGCTCAAGCTTTGTCTTTTTCGGCTTTGACTTGCCGCCTTCCATGACCCAGTTGCCGGGACAGACCGCAGCGCACGCCCCGCAGCCTATGCAAGCGTTCCTGTCATGCACGATTTTAAAAGCCATAAACCAACACCTCCGTCAACATCATTTTTCAGAGCAGAGTTTGTTCAGTCTCTCCCATTCGGTGTCGACATGCTCCTGGATTTGTTTTATGATATGTTTGTTCTCCGGCATAAATAAATGCGCAAATCTCCCCTGAGCTTTCAGATACTCCTCGACGGGCTTGCGTTCAGCTACGCTCTGCGTCATCCTCATCTTCCCGTCCTCAATCTCGTAAAGCATCCACATGCCGGTCTCGA
>CAYGVQ010000037.1:4186-7025 GCA_964353515.1 uncultured archaeon | reverse complement strand
ATTTCATGGACAGGGCGCATTATGACATCGTCATCGACACCACCGAACTCACAATAAAACAGGTTGCCGATAAAATACTGAAGACGCTCGGTGAACAGAAAAAATGATTACAGCTGCGTCTTGCTTTTGCCCCTCAGGAGCCTGCCAGCTTCCTTTATGAACTTCCTGACGTATTCCCTGTGCATCAGGATGTCCTGCTTCTGGAGGTCGAGGATCTTGCCTTCCTTCACCAGCTTCTTCATCTTGTCCAGCTCGTTGAAGACCTCGAGATACTTGTCGGAAACCAGGCCGGGCTTCACAACGTATTCCTCGAAATACTGGCCCAGCTTCTCTTCCTTTTCAGGCACCTTTTCCAATGATTTCAGAACCGTGAGTATGGTTTCAGCCATTATGGCATACGACTTCTCTATGAGGTTCTCCCGCTTCAGCACCTCAATGCGGACCAGCGCCTTCTGCATCTCCTTTACGAACTTCTTGGACTTGTCTATCCATTCGTCGAGCTCCTGGCCCGCGAGCGATTTCATCTGCTTGTGCTCTATCTCCTTCCTGCGCTTTATCACGCCTTCCAGCCAGTCCGCGAATTCGGGTTTTACCAGGTTCATTTCGACCAGCGTCTTGCGCATCGCTTCAGGTGCGTCAGAAGGCCTTGGCGGATTCTTGCCCAGGAACATGAGTACTGCCTGCAGGCTTTCCAGCATGGCGTAATAGCAGTCTTCAGCGACCATGTACATTTTCGCGTTTTCCACGCGTTTTATCCTCTTGGGCGCTCGGTCGATGTATTTCTCGACAGCTTCTTTCGACGGTTTTATCTCGCCCATCTGGAGCAGGCGTTTTATCGGCAGGAAGATATCGCGGTCGAAGACAGGGACGCCCTCGCGTATGAAATTGAAGACAATGGGATGGCCTATCCTGACCATGTTCCAGAACTCCGTGAGAAGGTAAGGCTGCTGGACCGAAAGCTTGTCGGAAAGCTTCTTGGCAATAACGTCAAGGTCGTCTTCCATCTGCTCCTTAAAGGCGGGGGATATCTTGTGCTTCGTGTCGTCGACGATTATGAAGACGTCTATGTCGCTCTCCTTGTGCCAGGAACCGCGGGCGCTGGAACCGAATAGCACGACAGACTTTATCATCGAGCCGTATTTCTTCATGATCTCTTTCGTGAACTTCTTTATTATCTGTATCCTTTTTCTTTCCTCTTCTGCCTTGTTGAACTCCTCTTTTTTGGCGGCCTTCTTGGTCTTCTTGCCCTTCGTTGTTTCTTGCGCTTCCTGCTGCTTTGCTGCCTTGGCCATGTAAATAATTGAGGGCCAGAAATTTATAAGTTTAAAATTGCATGCGGCCCAATAATTAAGCATGAAGCCCAAACAGGCGCTTGTGCTCTTTTCTGTGCTTTTTGCGTGCTATCTCATATTTTCGCTCGTCCCTGTTTCGGCCTACCAGTTCGGCGGGTCGTTGGGGGCAAAGGCGTACTTCATCATCGAGCCGGTCCTGACAATAATCGATGACTTGAAGCCTATAAACTGCGGCTCTTCAGGTTATCTGACGTTACAGGCTTATGTGGAAAACGTGCCCGAATTCGACATAACGGGCGTTGAAGCATCGCTGCATGATGTTTCACTGGACGTTTACTATAACATCAGTTCTGCTATATCCTGCTCGCCCAAAACGCATCTAATAAGCAATCAGGAGGTAACGTGCAGGCTCAATGTCAAGGAGCTGCTTTCCAAGATGCCTGCATGCCCGCTGACGTTCACAGGCAACCCGTTCTACCTGAGCTTTGAGCTTTCCTATCTCGGCAAAAAGGTCAGGGTAACGGACGAAAAAGAGCTGACAATGTTGAGGCCGGGCACAGAGCCAAGCCTTGAAATAAATTTCCATGTGGCCCAGCCTCCGTACCCCGTCCCTGAAATAAACTGCAAGACAGGAAGCGAGGTCGACATACCTGCTGTTGTGCACCATGCCGAGGCGCTGTTCGGTACGATCACCTGGTCATTCTCTGTCAACGGGACAGTAGGCAGCCTGATGGAATGCAACAAAATCCTGAGCAACGACCTCGGAGAGGATGGAAGGGATGACATCTATCTCTGCTCGCCGGCCATATCAAGCACCATGTTTTCCAAGTGCGAGGATGGCATGGAGGCGTGGATAGGCGCTGTAGCGAAAACAAAGGACAGCGAACTGACCGCTAATTTCTCGACCCTGCTTGTCGCAAGGGAACTAGACCTTCACCTAAGGCTGTCGGCAATGGACAAGGTGGAATGCCAGATCGTGAACGAGGAAGGCACGTGCTATCCTAAAGACCCGCAGCGCAACATCACGGCTACGATAACGGGCAACGTACCGGAAAAGCTGAGGGTATTCGAAGCGAGATACAAGCTGGGCGACAGCAACATAACGCTGACGTCCTGCAGGAAGAAAAGCAGCAGCAGCTATGAGTGCATGACCTTCATAACACTTGATAAACTCCCCTTGCCTGAGAATGAAAACCAGACAACAACAAAAGTAAGGCAGTTGACCGTTTTCTTTGACGTAAAATATCTGAACTATTACACGAACATTTCGGCCTCAACTGACGTTCTGATGGAAGGCAGGGTTCTCGATGGTCTGCTGGACACGCTGCATGCCATGGACCAGGAAAAAACTCTTTTCCAAAAACTCAAGGACCTTTTCGACAAGTGGATTGTACCCGTATACAACGTTGTTAATCTGATGAGCACCTGCTGTCTTTTGCATGACCTGCTCAGCCAGCTGAAAGGTGACCTTGGAGGTGGCATCAAGGACTATCTCTGGAAGAAACTCGTCGGCACCTCGACCAATACGCTGCAGAAAATTCTCGATG
>CAYGVQ010000037.1:0-4086 GCA_964353515.1 uncultured archaeon | reverse complement strand
CTCTGGAAGAAACTCGTCGGCACCTCGACCAATACGCTGCAGAAAATTCTCGATGGCCTGATCGGGAATGGGCCGGGCCTGGTTTCCTGCATAGCAGACAAGGCCATAAAGCTGATAGAAGATGAGCAGCAGAAACTGCAGGCCTTCGAGGACGGCCAGATAACGACAACCTTTGACATACCGGATATAGTGGACCTTATAACGCAATACTATCCTGAATGCAGGGCAAAAAATTACTGGGAGAGCATCAAGAGTGACTTCAACTGGCAAACCATACTGAAATGCGTAGGCATATTTTTGGCATTTCAGCTTATATTCCAGGTTCCGCCGCCTGCCCTTTGCAACTTTATGAAAGGCCCTATCATGAGCAATATCATCAGCGCCATGAACAAGCTGCTTGCAGCGATATCGTTTATAGCGCTGCTGAACACCTATAACATGAATCTCAAGTCAATCGCGCTTGCCAGGGAGAGGATGAACATACAGCTTCAGGCAACAGATATAATGACTGCTTACACGGATATTTTGGCGAAAACCATGGAAACGCTGGCGACCACTCTGGCGGTCAATTCGCTGCTATATAACCTGACATATCCCACTGCCGAAACCGTGAAGCTCATCTTCATTTCCGACAGGACGGGCGTTCTCGATAACGGCGACGAGATTTGCTCCGGCGATGCCGTAACCATAGACTACAACTTCGAGAAGCTTAACATCACCGGCGATTTCACGTCGGAGATCACTCTGATGAACTCGCATACCAGGACGCTGCATTTCAACAGCCTTAAGGGAGCGTATGGACCTTACGACACGGATGTTTTGCTGGGGACGGACCCGCGCAGCGACCCTTCTGAGGACTACACCTTTACGCTAAGATATCAGGATAAAAGACTTGATTACACTCTAAAATATGTCAACCGCACGTGCACATAGCTCGCATGCGCTGAAAAGGTTATAAGTGATAATGTGAAATATTATTATATGAATTTGGGCAAAGCCCGCAGGAAAGGGCAGGTCGAATTCATCGTTGTTGCCGCCCTGATAATAATTGCTATTACCGCCGTCATTCTCGCTTCCAGACAAGCAGTCATCCCGCCTGCTTTCACGCCCGGCCTGCCCGAGGAAGCAAAAACGATAAAGGATTCTGTTGTGAACCTTATAAGAGCCGGAGCGAAAGACAAACTGCTTCTGATATATAACCAGGGAGGCACCCAGAAACCGAGTTTGTCTGTGGAGTTCGGCGCCTTCGACACTGCCGTCTGGTCGGCCTGCGGGGAAACCAACATCCCTGATGTTGCAAAAGAGATAGGAGTAGGCCTGTGGGCATACCTCAGGGAAAACCTGAAGGACGAGATGGAGTTTTACGGCAAGAAGGTAAAATTCGATTTCAGCAGGCCGAAATACGAAGTTGACATCATCAAGGACAGGGTAAACGTTCGGCTTTATCTGCCCACAAAGGTCGAGGATTACGACATACAGCAGCCTTACGAAATAACCGTGCCGACCAAACTTTATGACGTTCTTGATTTTTCTAAGAACTTCGTCAACGATGCTGGCAGCACGAGATTCTTTGAAATGGTCACGCTTACGTCAATGATGCATTCCAATCCCGAAAGCGATGCATGGGTCCCTGTCGCCGGTGCGCAGGTCGGCTGCGGCAATGTGCTCTTCAAGACAAGGAACCAGCTGCTGCCCGGCATAAAGGGCATAATAAAATACACCGTCTCGCACGTTGTGTGGAACACGCGCCCCCTGAAACTGGCTGAAAACCCCTTCTATCCCATAAGCAGCGTGGGAGGCAAATTCTACCCGGACATGCAGGTCGCCTTTGCCTATCCTCCTTCCTGGGATGCCCAGATAGACAGGTATTTCATGTTCACGCCTGAGCCGTTGAGGGTGATTCCGAAACCCATCATGCCCATCATAGCCTTCTGCATGGCTCCTTATTCGGTGGGGTACACGTTCCGTTACCCAGTCGTCGTGATGGTCGAGGATTCGCTCCTTAACCAGTGGTTCAAATTTGCCATAATGGTTGACATACAAAACACGCAGCCTGGCAACTGCAGTGCGCAGTTCAGCAACGTTTCCGAATATTCCCAGATTTGCGTGAGCGATGCCAAATGCAACGCCAAGGTCACGGTCACAAACTCGACAGGCAGCCCGATAGAGGGAGCGGATGTCAGCTTCTACATATGCGATATAGGCACGACCAACAGCAACGGAGTCGCCCAAGGCAAAATACCCTGCATGGTCAGCGAGCTCCATGCCTACAAGGAGGGCTACAGGAGCTTCGGCGACCTTTTCAGGTCGGACCAGCTTCAGGACAAAGACGTGACGCTGCAGAATACAGCAGACACCTTCACCATCTATTTCAAGGGCCTTGAAGTCGAAGCCACAGGCGATAATCTGGACGGCACAACAGGCGACGGCAAGTTCGGCAGCTACCAGGTAAAGAGCTCGTCGAAGGACATCACGCCCAAAGCGAATTTCGGCGACAAGGACCTGATTGTAATCACCGCCTTCTCACCTGTTAACCCCAACTATTTCACAGGAGAGGACACGGCATTGCTGCTGTCAAACTACGATGAGAACGGCAACCTTGTCTCAAAAATAGTAACATCCGGCATCCAGCCGATAGCGTATAATTTCACCCTTACTGTTGCAGACAACGAGACCGGCATGCCCCTCGGCTACCTCAACTCGTCCATACAGGTCAACGAGGGAGACAAGGAAATCTATGTCTATATGCCTGTCGTTCTGAAGGCTGACGGCAACGACGTAAGCGATCCGGGCATAGACCCGGACGAAGCGAATCAGCTGACTGATGCCATCAGAAGCAGCTGCGGAGACCCGGTAAGAACTACACAAGCATCGTGTTGATTATGAAAAAGTGGGAAGTTGCGCTCCAGATAATTGCAGTAATATGTTCTTATTTAATTCTGAGCATGACATTCGCTTCCGCAATCGAAATTAAAATTTTCACCTCCAGCGGGCAGGAGTTTGCTGCGAGCCTGCAGGACTTTTCCGATTTCATCCAGAAGGAGATTTCTTACCCCTACGAGCAAAACTACCAGTACATCAAATTCAAGCTTTCGGCCAAAAACCCCTCCCACGTCATAAAGAAAGTTTATCTCTACAGGTGCAAGGGCTTCACCCCCGCCGACTGCATAACGAAGGGGATAGAGCCTGTCATTTCGGTCAATACTGGAAGCTTCAGTCTTGTTTTTGACGAGACGTACAAATGGGACGATGTCAATGCGAACAACGTCGGCAACTTCATCACTTTCGTAAAGCTTGACGTCAACGGCAGGGAGGTATGGAGCGGCAGCATGGACAAGGTCACGAAAACAGGCATAAAGGCCTTCAGCCATGAAAATTACGACGCCGACAGGCTAGATATTTATTTGAAAGGAGGGATTTCCGCCGACAACGTGAAAAGTTACATAGAGAGCTATCATGCCATCCCGTCCGACCAGATAAACCGTTCTGTCTTCCAGACCGTAAGCGGCTCTTCTGTTGCAAAAATGTACGATCTTTCCGGCAGCAAGGAAAAAATCGACCCTTCAGGGACAGGCATACCGGTCTTCTATGCCAGCAGCCTGCTAGGCAATGTTTTCAACAAGAGCCTTTCCACATGGGACTTCGTTTTCGTGGCTGACGGCAAAATGGCGAACCCTGTCATTTTCTACTCGACATCCGCAGGGCCTCCGGTAACCGGCGGCGCCAGTTTAGCGGTGGACGATTTCTCGCCGCAGCTGACTACATGCTGGGGCAGCGATCTTGTAAAGGTGAACATGCACGTCGAAAACGCGAGCAACATCGGCTATTTCCAGTCCTATTATTACACCATAGACGGGGCGAAGGGCAGCGACGGCTCAATTACGTGCTCGATAATAAACCCAAACGCGAGCATATACTCTTATCAATGTTCAATCCCTGTCGCCAGTTTTCCAGTGTGCACTGCGCCAGGCACTTCCAGCATAAAAATTTACTTCAATTACGCTGGCGGCGTCCAGCTTTCGACGGACGGCATCCCCATCACCCTTAAGGCTCCGATACCCAAGGTTGTGGTAAACAGCGTCACTC
>CAYGVQ010000036.1:0-7061 GCA_964353515.1 uncultured archaeon | reverse complement strand
ATTCATAACGTCACCGTGAGGCGATACGTGCAGATAATCGAGATGGTGCACAGGGAGCCGAAAATCGAGGTTATCCGGACGAAGCACTCGATCATAGTTAGGATAAGGAAGGAGGAATAGGGTAGTTATGGAAAAGAAATCTTTCCAGAGGGAAAGGAGGCCGTTTCCGCTGCAGCCAGAGCCGACGATAGCGCCGGAAAGCCTGGAGCTGGGCGCGGCTTTCGGCGTTGATGCAGCTTTCATGATGCTTTTGCATAGGTAGTGAAGGAGGGATGTTTATGAGTACGAAAGAAAGGGACGTGGCCCTAAGAGTTGGAGAGCTGACGAATCGTGACGAATCCGGAAGAGGTATAATAAGGGTTGACACCAAAACCATGGGCGCGCTGGGGATACGGGAGGGCGATGTTTTGGAGCTGTCCGGCAAGAAAAAGACAGGCGCGATCGCCGTCCGCGCGTATCCTTCGGACATAGGCCTCAACCTTGCAAGGATGGACGGCATAACGAGAATGAACATCGGCGTTGGCGTGGGCGAAACCGTCAAAATAAGGAAGGCCGACCTGAAGGATGCGAAGAGAGTCGTGCTCGCCCCCGCGCAGAGAGGCGAGATCATGCAGGTCCATCCCGAGCTTTTGAAGCGCAACCTTTTCATGCGCCCGGTCCTGAAAGGCGATGTCATTTCACCACTGCCGGTCGTGAGGCAGCAGAGGGAAATCAATCCGTTCGAGGAGATGTTCAGGAGCCTCGGCATCGATGTCGAAGGCCTGGGCGATTTTACCTTTACCCCTATCCCGGGGGAGACCAAACTTGCCGTGGTTTCAACCATGCCGGAAGGCATCGTAAGAATAGGGGAAGGCACGCAGATAGAGGTCAGGAAGGAAGCGGTCGACCTCGAGGCGATGAAAACCCCAGGCATAAGCTACGAGGATATAGGCGGCCTGCACGGCACGATAGAAAAGATCAGGGAAATGGTAGAGCTGCCGCTGCGCCATCCGGAACTTTTCACAAGCCTCGGCACCGACCCACCGAAGGGCGTTCTGCTCTACGGCCCGACGGGGACCGGCAAGACTTTGCTCGCGAAGGCGGTCGCAAGCGAGAGCGGGGCGAATTTCTATTCGATTGCAGGGCCGGAAATAATGAGCAAGTGGTACGGCCAGACCGAAGAGAACCTGAGAAAGATTTTCGAGGACGCGGAGAAGAACGCGCCGTCAATAATTTTCATAGACGAGATCGACGCGATTGCGCCGAAGCGCGAGGAAGTCACCGGCGAAGTCGAGAAGCGCACGGTCTCGCAGCTGCTGGCGCTAATGGACGGCCTGAAGGCGAGGGGCCAGGTTATCGTGATTGCGGCAACCAACAGGGAAAACGCGCTAGACCCCGCGCTGAGGAGACCGGGCAGGTTTGACAGGGAGATCGAGATAGGCGTTCCTGACCAGAAAGGCAGGAAGGAGATCCTCCAGATACACACGAGGAACATGCCGATGGAAAAGGACGTAAATCTCGACTGGCTCTCGAGCATAACATACGGTTTCGTGGGAGCGGATCTCGAGGCGCTCGCGAAAGAAGCGGCGATGTCAACGCTGCGCAGAAACCTGCCGCAGATTTCATGGAAAAAGGAGGGGGAGGAGATTCCTGCCGACATCCTGAAGAAGCTGAAAGTGAACAAAAAGGATTTCGAGAACGCGCTGAAGATGGTCGAGCCGTCAGGCATGCGCGAGGTGATGATAGAGGTACCCAACGTCAAATGGAGCGACATCGGAGGCCTTGAGGACGTGAAGCAGGCGCTGAAGGAAACGGTCGAATGGCCGCTCAAGCATCCGCAGGCTTTCGAAAGGATCGGCGTGAGGCCGCCGAAGGGCGTTCTGATCTACGGCCCGCCTGGGACAGGCAAGACTTTGCTCGCGAAGGCGGTCGCAAGCGAGAGCGGGGTGAATTTCATCTCGATCAGGGGGCCTGAAGTCCTCAGCAAATGGGTCGGGGAAAGCGAGAAGCACATACGCGACATCTTCAAGCGCGCCAAGCAGGTCGCGCCGAGCGTCATCTTCTTCGACGAGATGGACGCGCTCGTCCCTCGCAGAGGCCTGGAAATCGGGACAAGGGTCATGGAAAACGTCGTATCCCAGATACTAGCGCAGATGTCCGGCATGGAGGAGCTGCATAATGTCGTAGTAATAGGCGCGACCAACAGGCCCGACATGCTCGACCCCGCGCTGCTGAGGCCCGGCAGGTTTGACAGGCAGATTCTTGCACCGTCGCCTGACGAGAAGGCAAGGCTGGAGATTTTCAGGATACACTCCAAGAGGATGCCGCTGAAGGGCGTCGACCTGAAGAAGCTGGCGAAAGTCACGGAAGGCTATTCGGGCGCGGACATAGAAGCGCTGTGCAGGGAAGCCGGCATCAACGCGCTCCGCGAGAACATAAACGCGAAAGAAGTGGCGAAAAAACATTTCAATGCGGCACTGAAGAAGGTCGGGCCCTCGATATCGCATGACATGCTCAGGTACTACGAAAAGATACTGGAGGATTTCAAGTCAAGGGGCATGGAAGCCAGGAAGGCCGGCAAAAAGGATGAGAATGATTACGTGGACTGAGCGTCCTCCTGCCTCAGTCCACTCCCTCACTCCCTGAGAACAGCTTATAAAATTCTGCCTTCAATTATTTATCATGAGAATGGTCTACAACCCGAAACATCTGGGCGATTTCGTTCAGATATGGAAATGCTTCCTTCTGGGCAGCCTCATCATAGCTTCTCTTGTCTACTTTGTCGTAACTGAAAATGCAGTAGTTTTCCTTGTCACGCTCGGGATGATAATCGCTGGCGTTGCGCTCTTCATAAAAACCAACATGGAGTTCATCAGGCCCACCTATCTTTTCCAGAACCTCATCTCCCTGGGAGCAGGGGCGCTGGTTTCGCTGGTGATCAACGTCGCAGGTTACCTGGCAGTTTACCTTGTCGTTATCTTCATCTTGGTGCTGGTCACATGGCTGCACAGGTACACGCTTAACAAGATAAAGGCAAAAACGGAAGCGAAAACAGAAACTAAAGAGGAAACCAAAAGCGAAGCCTAGGCCTTCTTGCTTTCTGCCCTGACATCTTCTTTCCTGACAACGACCTTCTTTTCGGCAGATGAAAGGGTCCATTTCAGCTTTTTATCCCCGCGCCCCATTTTCCAGTTTTTCTGGCACTTGGAACTGCAGAAGTAAAAAATCCTGCCGTCGTTCCTCACGAACATCTTGCCCGTCCCTCGTGACATGTTCAGCTTGCACATGGAGCATTTCATAGCATCACTTTACGCTTGCCTATGACATCCTTCCCGAAGCGTCCATCTCCGTGTCCTTAAGCAGTATGATGTCGTTTTTCCTGATAGGCCCGGACACGTTCCTCATGATAACCTTGCCCCTGTCCCTGCCTTCAAGGACTTTGCACCTGACTTTGGTAACGCCCTTTACTCCAAGCCTTTCAAGGATCTGTATGACTTCTGCTGTAACTACCATATCAAACGCCTCACTTCTTCGGGCCTTCCAGTTTCCTCGTTATATCCTCAATGAGCTTCTTTGAGTCGCCCGTCTCCTCTATGGCGATGCTGGACGTTGCGACATCGAGCCCCGCAGCCTTTCCCAGTTCGAGCTTCGACGGCACCTCTACGCAAAGAACCTTTTTCTCGTTGCAGATTACGGGCAGGTGCATCACGACCTCTTCCGGCGTGACATCAGTCGCCAGAATAACCATCTTGGCGAGGCCCCTTTCGATGCATTTGGTAGTCTCGTTCACTCCTTTTCTTAACTTGCCCGTGTTGTTGGCTATTTCCACGGCTTCATAAATCTTGTCCGTCAGGTCTTTCGCTATTTCGCTTTTGACGAATTTGGCCATGTTCATCCCTCCTCACCGGCACATCCATCGAATGACGACCTGAGATGTAAATTCAAGGCGTCGTACGCTTTCGCCGGTTCAGTCATTGAATACTCTATTAATGATATACTATATTTAAATATATCGCCCTCTAATTATTGTTAATCGCAAAAGAGGTTTTGCCATGAAATGCTCGAGCTGCGGAGTGAACATAGAAAACCAGCAGAACTGGGTGGAGTTCGCATGCCCCAGCTGCAGCAAGACCAAAATAATAAGATGCGAAAGGTGCAGGAAAATGAACAACGAATACGAGTGCGCATCCTGCAAATTCATAGGCCCGTGATCAGAGGGGTGTTATGGGAGACGTAATCGTAGTTTTCAGGATAATTCCCGAAAGCATGGACTTCTTCAAGAAGGTGAAGAAGGAGCTGGAAAAGCTTAAGCCCCAGCGCCTCGAGGAAGAGCCGATTGCCTTCGGCCTGAAGGCGTGGAAGTTCACGAAAATCATCCCTGACGAAGAAGGGACGCTCCCCAGACTGGAGGAGCAGATCGCCAAAATAAAACACGTCCAGTCATCCGAGACCATCGAGATATCGAGAAGTCTCTGAAGTCCTGGCACTTGTTTCTGCCGCAACAGAGGCTCACTTTTAAAAACAGGACCAGCCAATATATTCATATGAATTTGACCAGAACAGCAGCCGTGATATTGTTCATTATGGCTGCTAATTGTTTCATCTCGCCTGTACAAGCTTTAAACGTGGATTACTACGGTATAGAAAGCCGCATTCAGGAAGATACGACTGTTTTGAGCATTGTCACCCTGACCTTCAACTCAAGCCTTCCGGAGCTTCAGTACAGGATAAAGTACAGGGTCTCCAACGTGCAGGCCCAGTCCGAATTCGCCCCGGTTGACTGCAAGACGCATGTGACGGACACCACCCTGATCACCTGCACCTTCGCCAGCCACGAAAATTACGCAGACACCAAGCTCAAGCTGAGTTTCTCCACGAATGAAATAATAAAAATGGTGGACGAGAACCACGAGCTGGGCTACTTCGTGCCCATGGAAGAAAACGCGAAACGCTTTTTCAACATCGTCTACCTGCCGCCGACAGCGACCCTCGCAACAGAAATGCCGAACGAGTCCTTCTCGCCGAGAGACGGCACGACGCTGAGCGACGGCAGGCACATCATGATCTACTGGGAAAGGCTTAACCTTGAAAAGGGCGAGGATATCTATTTCTCCATAAGCTACAAAATGCCTCCGAGCCAGAACGGCAACATCATAGACATAGCGCTCACCGTAATCATAGCCGTAATAATAATCGCTTCGCTCGGCATTTTCTACGTCAGGACCAGCCGCAGGCAGGACTCGATGAAGGTCATGATGCCGCTGATGAAAGGCGACGAAAAGGTCGTGATCGACATACTGAGCAAGCACGGCGGCAGCGTCAACCAGAAGGTCATCGTCCGCGAAAGCGATTTCTCGAAGGCGAAGGTCTCCAGGATAATCGCTGACCTCAAGGAGCGCAACATCGTCAGCGTGGAAAGCATGGGCAGGATGAACAAGATAACGCTGAAACTCAGGGGCTGAGAAGCCTTTTCAGCGATTCCGCAAGTTTCGGAACCGTTTCGTAATGCGCAAGCTCTTCGGGCTTGATCCATTTGAACTCGGCGTGCTCCCAGTCGATTTTTATCCTGCCGGTCTTCGCGGTGAAAAGGAAGGGGTGAATTATCCATTTGACTCCCAGCCGCCGGTCTTCCATGGCAAAGGGCTTCCCCTTTCTTGCGATTTTGAAAACCCGGGGTTCCAGGCCGGTTTCCTCTTCTATTTCCTTCTGCGCCCTTGCGAGCGGCTCCTCGCCTTTCTCAATGCCGCCTGAAACAGCCGCCCACTTGCCCCTGTAAGTCGAGACCTTGCCGCTTCTCTTCAGAATGAGTATCCTGCCTTCAAACTGCAGGAAAGAAGTCGCGATTTTTCTCGTCTGCATGTTATTTTTTTTCCTTCAAACTCCTGACCAGCTCGGAGAGCGACCTCAGCGATTCGAGCATGGGCGAGAGCGAATCGCGCAGCGCCTTCTCCATGGACCCCATTCTCCCCGTCATCTCATCCATGTTCTTGGAGTAGCCGTCTATCTTGCTCTCTATGCCCTTTATCTCGCCGCTCTTCTCCGACCTCATGCGGTTCATCTCTTCCGAGAAGGAATCTATCTTCCTGCCTACCTGCTGGAACTGCATGTCAACGGTCCTGAACTTGTCCTTCACGTCCCTCAGCTTTTCTTCAATTATGACCTCGGCCAGCTCTTCTATCTCCCTCCTGTCTATGCCACCTCTCGGCCTGGCAACAGGCGAGGCAGGCCTTCTCTGGACAGGCTGGGAAAAGTAATCGCCTTCAGGCAGTTCCGGCATTTCGGGCTCCCTCACCTGGGGCTCGAACGGCGGCGAGGGGAGTTCGGCTTCCTCCACGTCGGCTCCCGGGTAGCCCAGGTCCCTTGGCAGGTTTCCCCTTTCAGGAAATTCCTCTTCCGGCGGGGCTGCGGGCTGCGCGCCATACGCTCCCGCTGGCCTGTAAAAGTCGCCTGCAACCCTGCTCATGAGGGCGTCTTTCATGGCCTGGTCTATTTCAGTTGTTGAATAACCTTCCCTTCTCAGCGTCCTTATTATGTCAGGCTCGGGCACGCCGCGCGAAGCGAGCGCCCTTACCTCATCAGTAGGCACGATTCTTCTTTCCGGAGGTCTCGGAGCTCCTGCGGGCCCTGGGCCAAATGCAGGCCCTTCCATCGACCCAAAACCTTCGGCTCCACCCCTTTTCTTTTTCCCGAAAGGATTGAACATAAGCACCACGCACCTCTTTATATATTATGTGTTCCGTCCTTAAAATATTATTTTGGAAGCCTTTCCTCCACGAACCTCTCCATTTCCTCCCTTGTCACGAAGCTCGATTTCAACGGGTCGTATATCGACACGAACTCCTTGAGCTCGTCGACATTCGCCTTCGTCGCGACGAGTTTCAGCTGCTTGAGGATTTCATTGTAGGTTGTCTCGATTTTCTCCACCCTTTCATCAAGCGAAGAAATTTTTGTATCCCTCTCGAAAAGCGCCTTCTGTGCGCTTTTGTTGTAGGCAACAACGTTCTGCTCCACGGAATTTATCATCGTATCTATCGCCTGTATCTTCTGCTCTATGACGCGGAGCCGCTGGACGTTTTCATTGA
>CAYGVQ010000035.1:0-7140 GCA_964353515.1 uncultured archaeon | reverse complement strand
GTGGCAAGCAGGTTTAGTTGAAATCTTTAATTGAATTTTTCCGCACCGCAGGAATCTGGAGCATAAACGGGAGTAAACTGTGGTGTAAACAAAAAGAAAAATGAAGGCCTATAAAAAGGAATAGGCCTGAACCCAATCAAATCCTGTTGATTTTTTCTATGCCAACCTTCTTGACGAAGGCTTTCTTGATTCTTGCTGGCAGCCATTGAGGTCTTTTCTCAGGGGCATCCACTTCCTTCACGCTTCCCTTGAAAACGTGGATGGTGTATGTCCTGTCCTTGTTTCTCCTTCCCCTCTCGCGGAGTCGGATGTCTGCTATGCCCCTGGCGGCTGCTTTAAGCGCAGCCTGTCTCGGCGACCTTCCAGTGAAAACTGAAACTCTGCTGCCTTTCTTCAAAATGTAATACTTTTTCTTTGAAGCCATCCAGACACCTCCATTTTAAATTTCGCTTCCGTATGTTTGTTTTCTGATTAAATTATGGAGCTAGTATTTAAATGTTTATGCTTAAAATCGGTGAATAGGAGTGATATAACAGCGTTATATAATTTTTTAAATCCTTTTTACAACGTTTAAGCATGGTGTATGCGCAAACTATAGGGAGTTCAAGACAGGGAAGCCACTTTCCTAAAAACCTTCATATTGGACCGAAGGCCCCGAATTTTCGTAGTTTGTACCATAATATTTCAATAAACTGGAGGGATGTAGACATAAACCTTACTGATTCATTCCTCTATAGTCCAGCAGATTTCAATTATTTCTTTGCTGAGATTTCGGAAGACCCGAAAAAAATTACCAAAGTGGTCGACGAGGTCCAGGAATATGCAACAAAAGTGAGCCATTTGATTAGCAGCAACATAGTGGAGCTGAAAGGGCCCAGTTTCAGAAGGGTTCATGAATTCACCAACGTGTTGGAATTTTACGTTTCAAAAATAGGCGATATCAGGGAAACCACCAGCAAATATACAGAAGGCAAGAAATGCTGCGTGCCAAGAAGACAAACTGTGACCCAAATTGCCAATTCTTTGGGCAATCTGAAATATTTATTGACCGAGCTGGAAAGCGACGTGATGGAATTTTCGCGGGAACACCGAAAGACACGTGTACCAATTCATAAAAAACGAAGATACATTTCATGATTTTCAGGCCGGTGCCAAACCCTATTTTTATTCAGCCGCGGACAACTATTTATTATGGACGTGGACTGGATCGTAGGGATAATGCTGTTCCTGATTTTTGTCGGGTGGGCATTCTCGTATTACTTCGCCATGTTCCAGCAGAGCGAAAACCAGTCCGAGCTTGCCGCCGCGGTGGAAACTGAAAGGCTCATGGATTTTATTGAGGCCGACGTCTACGAAGCGCCCGTCAGGTACAATGCGGACGCTGCGGTCCCGGATGCGATACTCAAGGCGAAGTCAATATGGTATAACGGCGAGCCGAATGCGACGAGGGTTTTCTCAGGCGACGAAGCGCTGCCCTGCAGGCTTGATGGCAACGATCTTTACTGGCAGGCGGATCTTGCGGACGGCTACAATTATTTCACCATAAAAACCGCGGCTGTAAACACGACCGTGAACTGCACCGCTTCCTTCCCGATAACTTCATCGAATCTCACTGTTCCCTGGGCTTTCGAAAAGGAAAAGATGCTTTCGCTTGCGAAAATATACGAGATGGCCAACATGAGTTACGACGCCTTCAAAAACTCCGCCGGTATAAATCAGGATTTCAAAATCAGCATTGAAAAGGCATCTGGTGAGCTGAGCTACGGGCGCTCCGCTCCTGCCGGTCCGGTGAACGTGCACTCGAGAAAATATCAGAAGCAAATCTTCGAAACGTCCGAGGCTGCGAATGTAACGGTGGCTATATGGTGATGGCATGAAGGGTTTCTGGAGGATGATAGAAAGCGTCATTGCAGTGGTGATGCTCCTGAGCTTCCTGGCGGTGGCAGGAGGCGTTTATTTCGCCAGGACCGGCGGAGGAGCTGACATGGCTTCGCTCGGCTACGAAAAGCTCAGGCAACTCGACGAAAGCAACGAGCTCCGCCCCTACGCCGCCGCGGGCGACACGGCTGCGATAAACGCGAAAATAGAGCTGCCCGGCTACAACCATTCAATAAGCCTTTGCAGTCCTTCCGGCACGTGCATCGGCAATTACACGTCATCGAGAAACGTGGTTGTTTCAAGCTACCTGATGGCGGGCAATAATTCGTATGATCCTCTCGAGGTGAGGCTTTACATATGGTGGTGAAAGGAAAGCGCAAGAAAGGCCAGTACTTCCTGCTGAGCTCTTTCTTCCTGATACTGCTTTTTTACGCAGGCATAGCCATATACTTTTCTCCTTCCAGCATGACTTCCGCTTCAGGCGACCTGCCGCACCTTTTCGAGAACATAGAAAGCGAATATCCCAGGGCCTTCAACTTCGGCATGAAGGCTTCCAGCCCTGCCGCAACGCTGGCCAACTTCACGGGGCTGGCCAAGAATCTTACGACCGGAAGAGGCGCGGCTTTCCGCGCGCTCTGGATGGTCACAGAAAATGCCAGCGACGATCTCAACGTTACGGTGGGAAACTGGCTGGGCTCGGCCATCACGATAACCCTGAACGTGTCAGGCGATGTCAAGGTCATAAGTGTCAGTGACGGGTCGACCAACTCGACGCTTTTCACTTCGCCGCCATCCGAATTTGCGCTTGCTTTAAGCTTTAATACGGACCAAAAGAATCTATTATTAGAGAAATACAAGGCTAACCTTTACCTGCTTTTGGAAATGGAGAAAGGTGAGGACAAGATAGCGGGGGAGATAAAAGCATGAAAGGTTTGAGTCTCATTTCGGGCGTTCTGTTCATGGCCTTTCTGATCGCAGCGACAGCGATAATTTACTGGATGGCCGTCCCGACGCTGCAGAAGCTCCAGTGCTCCATCGTGATGGACAAGATGAAGACCTCTTTCGGGGATCTCGATGCCGTCATACAGAAGGTCGCATCCGAGGGCGAGGGCTCCAAAAGGACTGTTTACCTGAACGTCGACGAGGGCGAGATACACGTCGACGGGGGCAATGACACCATATACTGGACGTACGAGTGCGCCTCTCCCATAATTTCCCCGCGCACCTTCCAGACCTTCGGCAATGTCATCTTCGGCGCGAACCTCGACACAAACGCGTATGAAGGGATGTGCCAGGGGCAGAGCGCTTTCGTGATGGAAAACGATCAGCTGCGCGTCTGCCTGAAAAAAATCGGCCTGCCGTCGAACATGACGCGCTATAACATCTCCGACGTGCTGCTGTCGCTTTACCAGAAGAACCTTAATCAGACGCTGCCGCTGGAATACCTGGAAATTACGCTGGATAACAACGCGACGTCGGCTGTCGGCAAGGGCTACACGCTGCTTTCGCGCTCAGGCTACCATCTGCCCTATGCAGAGGTTACTGCCCACATGGAGTCTGACTACGGCATAAATTATGACATAAAATTCATACTCGAATCGGGCGAGGACTTTTTAACAATAAAGGGTGAGTAATTATAATTATGAGGGCAAAGAAAGGCGTCTCGCCGATGATTTCGACGATACTGCTTATCGGCATAGTCATGTTAATGGCCGCTGTCATAGGGCCCTGGGTGATGAACCTCGCCCTCCATGCATCGCAGAGCGCGGGCAACGAAGCCAATCAGGAAATTATATGCAGGGCAACCGCGTATGCCTTCGACACGGACTACGGCAGCTCGGGCGTTGCCTGGAACTTCAGCGAGACGAACGGCACGCTGAGCACCAAAATCATAAACACCGGAACGCAGAATCTTTACAACTTTTCCATGGAACTGACCATGCAGACGCAGACAGGCGTGAAGCTGATAATATATCCGGAGGTCAACGTCACGGAAGAAACCCAGCGCACCAAGGTGAATCCGCTCAAGCCCGGCTATGACTGGATACTGGAGGCGGACGTGACCAACATAAACAACACCTGGTCGCTGACGAAGGTCAAGGTCATAAACGATGTCTGCCCGAGGGTGTCCCCGTCGGTTGATACATAATCACGCAGGAGAAGCCTCTTGCCGCAGGTGTTCGCCCATCATTTGTTCTATGGTTTTTATTTCGCTGCGGCCTATTTGTGCACGAGGAATGCCGTAAGGATTTGATATGTCAGTGCCGGTTGCGTGGAGGCCCATAAGGCGGATTGAATCGATCTGGTCCAGCCATCTTTCTTCGGCCGTCCCGAAATATTGTGCCATGTTTTTAATGTGATTGCAGTTTATTTAAAATCATGCCAGGCATGGTGCAAGCGCAAGAAGCCAAATTTATATTAAGAGCGCCAATATTTTAAATGTGGTCGGAATGGGGGGAAACGACAAGGATGCTGGTTCTGTAACGAAGGACATAACTGAAAAGCTGTCCACGTTCGAGGATATGCAGAACCTCTTTCAGCTGGACATAATCAACCTCAAGAACGAAATAGAACGCCTCAAACTTGTGTCTACTTCTCCTCTTACAGAGGAGGTCGGGGAAAGGCTAGTAGAGCTTGAAAAAATGACAAAGGACGTCGAGCTTTTCAAGCGCTGGAAGCAGACGGTCGACGAGGTGAAGTTTCTGAGGGAGAAAGTGATGACGATGCCTCCCGAGGCGCCTAAGCCAGCCTTGGCGAGAGCGGTTGAAAAGCCGGCCGCCTCAGACGAAATCAGGGAGCTGAGAAGCGAAATAGAACAGGTGAGAAAGGATATGAGGAGCAAGAAGGCCATTGCGCCTTCCATCGATACCGATGATTTGAAGGCCGCGATAGAGGAGAACAGGAACGCTGTCGAGAACCTGAAACTCATGATTACCGAGAAGCCGAAAGGCGTCGTGCCTGACATCGACTACATAAGGAGCATGACCAAGGAGAACAAACGCCTTCTGGACGACCTGAGGATGAAGATAGAAATGTCAAGATCCCCCATTTCGTCTGAAACCCACTCGGAGCTGGAAAAACTGCATAACGAGGTCATGAAACTCGAGGAAGAAGTCAAGAAGATGAAAGAACAGAGGCCTGCCGGCAAGGCCGCGCCCAAGGGCGAGATCGACAGCCTGAAGCACGAGCTGTACGCGAAGCTCGACGAGCTCAACGTTAAATTCGGGCCAAGGGGCTCGGAAGAAATCAGGAAGGCGGTCGAGGCCAGCAGGGCGAGCATCGAGAAACTTAAAAACCTGATCTCCGGCGAAGAGGTAACCATCGAGGGCTTGAAGAAAGAGGTGAATGAGAACAGGAAATTTATGGCGGAGGTGAAGAATCTGGTGCTTGCCAAGGGAAGCGGGTCAAAGAAGATACAGATTCCACCGGACCCTGAAATACGCAAGAAAATGCTGCAGCTGGACCAGAAAATCGAATTTCTCGGCAGGAAGCTCGACAGGGTGGGCGGGCTCAGGCCCATAAAAATCCCGGATTTCACTCCTGCGAGAGGGGAGAAGGCGACGCCTTTAGAAGCCGAGACACTGCGCCGCGAGATCGAAAGCATCGTCTCGCGCATGGACGGCTTTCTGACGAAGGATGAAGTGGAGAAGGGCTTCCTCGAGAAGCGCATGAAGGCGGATGAGAAGCTGCTTACTGGCGACCTGTACAAGGAGCTGAACGACATAAAGAAGGCGATCGTCCGCAACGATGATCACATCAACAGCGTCGCAGGGGACGTGGAAGGAATAAAGAAGGAGATCGGAACGGTCGAGAAGCGCGAATGGGGCAAGTTCAGCGAGGTCCCGGCAATCGATGACCTCAAGAAGCGCATAGACGAACTGGAAAGAAAGATCGATGAGATTCACGAAGGCCCTGTGTTCATCGAGTGATATTTGGAAAATTTCCCAGGAATTTTAGTCTCTTTATTTAAACCACGCTTCCAATTATCATAATCCAATATAATTTTTCAGGTGATGTTTTATGGCGGGTGTGAAGATCGGCTCCGAATTCAAACCGTCGTTGCAGCTGAGGAAGCTTTATTACATTTATCTGGTATCCATAACGGTTTTGGCGTATCTGATTATTTATCTGCCCGTTACTCTTTTTGCGCCTCCGATAGCTGTCCTTCTGGTCGGCGTTTTCATGCTGTTTGTATTGGCTGTTCTCTTCTTCGCCGCATGGTGGATCCCGAAATTCTACGACACCATGCTGTACAAGATGACGGACAGCGAAATCGTCTGGAGGAGGGGCGTGTGGTTCAAGGAGACGGGCATCGTGCCCTACAACAGGATAACCAACATCGACATAAAGCAGGGGCCGGTCTCGAGGAAGCTGAAGATCGCCTCGCTCAAAATCCAGACAGCCGGCTATTCCGGCCAGGCGGCGAGACCCTCGGAGATAAAGATAGAAGGCATGGAGAACTTCGAGGAAGTGCGAGAAATAATAATGTCCTTCGTCCGCGGCAGGAAGCCCGTCGCCGTCGAGACGTACGAGAGCCCTGAGCTGAAGATGTTCGACGAGCTGGTGAGGATCAGGAAGCTCATGGAAGAGAAGAAGCGCTGAAACGTGGGATTTTTTCTGGAATTATGCCGCCTTCCTTCTGAACTTCAAAAGGAGCGAGCGCTTCCTGGCGCTGAAGTCAGGGGGCAGGTGTATCTCATGCATGTCGCGGATGTTCTCGACCGCGTAGAATACGTTGGTATCGACTTCCTTGATTATGTTTATTACGCTCCTGAGCTTGTCTCTCTTTATTATGGCGAATATCATCTTCCTGTCTTTCGTGCCGCCCTGGGTGTCGATGACCGTCAGCTTGTAGCCGGCCAGGTCCAGCTTGCCGACCATCTCGGCGGGATCCTTGCTGGTCGTGATTATGACGCTGAGATAGCCCATGGCCAGGATTTCCTCTATGAGCATGCCGACAAAAGTTCCGATTGCGAAGCCGCCGGCGTAGGCTATGTAATTCAGCACGTTTGTTATTTCAAACATGATGCGGCTTATGGCAAACAGCCAGATGAGCATCTCGAAGAAGCCGATGGAGGCCGCGAGGAATTTCAGGCCCCTTGAGATAAAGATTATCCTTATCGTTCCCATCGACACGTCGAGGATCCTGGCCAGAAAAATGAAAAGCGGTATTATTATGAGGCCGAAGAACTCGGAGGTAAGAAGAGATGATATGTCCATGGGAACGCCTTATTTTAATATGGGCCGGCTGCGTATAAATTG
>CAYGVQ010000034.1:0-7231 GCA_964353515.1 uncultured archaeon | reverse complement strand
CCGTAACATGTAACGTTCCACAGGTAAAAACCCCTTGAAGCGAAGGTCCTGTTGTAGTTGTAAAGTTTAGAGGATGAGTTGAACCACATATTCTCCGGCGAAGTCCAGCCTGAGGATAAATTGAAACTTGTGTTGCATGCGATGCCAGAGCCGTTTATAGGTTCCCCCGAGGTTTTATTCGTGTAGTTGGCGAAGAACCTCGTCGTAGTCGTACCTAACCAGCTCCCTTGGGCATAAACCTTGTAAGAGCCGCCTTCTGAATCAGTGTTGTCCCACAGCGCAAGGCTTGCGTTTTCGCCTGTAACCGCTATGAAAAAACCTGTAAAGTTGAATGGCGGGAGAAAAAGTATGGCTGCTGAAACGCTTAATATTAACAAAACTATCAATAAGCCCGTATACCCCTTCATAAGGTTAACCCCTCTATGAATAATAATTATTCGCCAACAATTAAATAAGGGCACTCCGCCCTTTCCTTTTGGTGCGTGCATCATTTCAAAATTTATATTGGTTGAGACAATAATTTATTATGGTTGAAGTTGAAGGGATGGATGAAAGAGCCATAAGTGGCTACAAGGCGAAACTCGAGCAGATCAACAGGGAGATATCAAAGTTGATCGTCGGGCAAAAAGATGTCATAAACGGCATGTTTCTCGGGCTGCTTTGCAATGGCCATGTTCTGGTCGAAGGCGTGCCAGGCATAGCCAAGACGCTTCTTATCCGCGCGCTGGCCAAGGCGACAGGTTGCGATTTCAAGAGGATACAGTTCACCGTGGACCTGCTCCCGACGGACATAACAGGCATAACGGCGTATCACAAGGACAAGGGCTTCTACGTTGTCAAGGGCCCTGTGTTCACCAATTTCATCCTTGCTGACGAGATAAACCGTGCGCCACCAAAGACGCAATCAGCGTTGCTGGAGGCCATGGGAGAGAGGCAGGTGACAATCGGCAAGGAAACGTTCAGCCTGCCCAATCCGTTCTTCGTGATGGCAACGCAGAATCCCATCGAATCCGCTGGTACGTACTCGCTGCCTGAAGCCCAGATAGACAGGTTCCTGCTGAAGCTTTACATGGGTTATCCGACTAGCGACGAGGAGATAAAAATACTCAGGAAAAACATCAACCTTTACAAGTTCGATGATTTCGACATAAAACCAGCCATAACGCCTCAGGAAATAGTTAAGATGCAGGATGATGTCAAAAAAATATACATGAGCCAGAAGGTCGAGCAGTATTGCGTCAACATAGTCGATGCCACAAGGAGGCCTAAAAAATACGGCATTAAGCTCGGCAAATACATAGAGCTGGGCTCGTCCCCGAGAGCGTCAATAGGCCTGTTCATAGTATCGAAGGCAAACGCCCTTGTGCACGGCAAGAATTTTGTGATACCGGACTACATCAAGGAAATCGCCGGCCCTGTGCTGCGCCACAGAATGATTCTTAATTACGAAGGCATGGCAGAAGGCATAAAGACGGATAACATTGTAAAAGAAATTCTGGAGAAGGTGCCGATACCATAAGGCCCTGCTAATTAATTAAATTAGCCGGCACCAATAATAATTTATATGAAAAGACTGAGGATTGATGTTCTTTCTCTTACCAAGAAGCTGGAGATAGTGCTCAAAATGCTTGTCAACACACAGATAACCAGCAGGTACAGAAGCGTTTACAAGGGGAAGGGTCTTGAGTTCGAGGATTACAGGGTTTACAGTACCGAAGACGACGCCAGCAGGATTGACTGGAAGGCAAGCGTCCGTGCGAATGAAACGCTGATAAAACTCTTCAAGGAGGAAAGAAACCTCAATGTTTACATCGTGCTTGACACCTCCTCTTCCATGATATTCGGCTCGACAGAAAAGCTTAAGCTTGAATACGCTGCAGAGCTGGCGGCAGCAATATCGTACTTTATCCTGGAAGCCAATGACAGGGTCGGTCTCGTGATGTTCAACGACAAGATAGTTAAAATGCTCCAGCCGTCGACCGGGAAAAAACAGTTTTACATAATACTTAATTCCTTGGTCAACGCGGAACTTTATGGCGGCGGCTATAATCTTGAAAATGCCGTGAACTTCGTAGTGAAAACTTCCAAGGAAAGGGGTCTCATGATAATAATATCAGACTTCATTGGCGACAAGGCCCAGTGCGAAAAAATCCTGAGGACGGCTGCCGTCAAGTTCGATATAGTAGGCATTATGGTTAGGGACCCAAGGGATGAGATTATGCCACAAGAAGACGTCGGCCAGTTCGTGATCCAGGACCCTTATTCTGACGCGACCCTTCTCATAGACCCCAGAAAGATAGGCGAGGGCTACAGGAGTTACGTGCAAAGGGAGGAGGAGGCCATAAACAAGGCCTTCCTTCAGGGCAATCTGGATCTGATAAAACTCTCTACATCCGAATCATTTATCAAGATGCTCATCGAATTCTTTATGAAGAGGAGGAAATGGGCATGGAGATAACCTTTGTAAATCCCCTGTATTTGTGGTTCATGATAGCGATTCCCCTGATGATATTTGCTCATTTCGTGAGCCTGAAATTCATCAGAAGAAAGGCCCTCAAATTCGCCAATTTCCCTGCGATAGAATACGTGACAGGCGAAAGGCTTTTCTCAAAAAACTATGTGCTGCTTATCATGAGACTTGCAACCCTGTTTCTGATAATACTCTCTGTCTCAGGAGCGACGCTGTGGTACGAAGGCATGGCCAGCGACACCGATTTCATACTGGCTATCGACGCCTCCGGCAGCATGCTGGCAACAGATTTCCAGCCCAGCAGGCTTGAGGCTGCCAAGAACGCGGCGCTTTTATTTACCTCTTCAATTGAGGATGAAAGGAGCGTCGGCGTCCTGTCCTTCGCCGGTGTGAGTTTTCTCAAGCAGACGCCAACCAGCGACATCGCCGAGGTAAAGGATGCCATAAAAAACGTTTCGGTCGAACTGGCCGGAGGGACTGCAATAGGCACGGCCATCATATCTTCCGTCAACCTGCTGACCGAGCCTGCAAAGGCGAGGGTTATAATCCTGATCACGGACGGCCAGAACAACGTCGGGCCCACCGTCGAGGAAGCGATAGATTACGCGAATGAAAACCATGTGACAGTATACACTATAGGCATAGGCACAGAGCAGGGAGGAGGCTTCCCTGAAATGAATCTGTCATTCCTTTCAAAGCTCGATGCCAAGACGCTGCAGAAAATAGCAACAGAGACAAAGGGCAGATATTATGAGGCAAGGAACGAGGAAGAGCTTTCGGAGATATACGAGGAAATTGCAATCTCCAACATGAGCAAGCTCTCTGTGAATATAGCGCTGATATTCCTCGTGGCCGCGCTGATTATGCTTTTCGCTGAATGGGGCCTGATAAACACAAAATACAGGACATTGCCCTAGTCCTTTATCTCCTGCGTTATGCTGTTGTATATCTTTATTATGCGTATGGTCTCGCTGTAAAGTTTCCTTTTGACCTCGGAAGGCAACTGGTCATAAAGCTCCCTTATCCTGGCATAGACCTTTTCGGCTTCGTCGATGTTGTGATTCGCCATCAATTTCTCGCATTCGTCCATTAGACCGTCAAGCATTTTTACGTTGGCTTCATCCTTTGCTGTCATGGTGTATTTTCTTCCGGCCTTCTCTTCTTCTGCTGCCGGAAGCTTGACCTCCTCCTCTTTGGGATGGGCCTTATCCACTTCCTTTTCAGCCTTCTTTTCAAGCGATTCGTGCATCCTCACGCCGGACATCCTTTCGACTATTATTATCGCGTTTTTGATAGCGGCCGAGAGGTCGGCAATGGGCGGCTCGCCCACCTTGTATTCTATCTCCGTCATTCTGATGGAGAATTCAGCTATCTTGGTCGCGATGCTTCTTTCAGTCTTCTTCTTCCTTGCGACCTCGATCAGCTCTATGTACGTGAATTTCTTGCGTATATCGAAGGCTTGGGCAAAGAAGTCCCTCATTACCCTTGAGAATGCGGCAATTATTATCCTCAGCGGCTTCTTGCCTATTTCAAGCTGTATAAGATGCAGCTTCCTTAGTGTTGATGCGCCGAGCAGCTCCATGTTCGTGTACGGCAGAGGCCTTATCTTTTTCCTGTAGAACACGAGTATGATGGTGTACGTCCTGTAGACTGCCGCGGAGGCGCCGCCGACGAGTATCGCGATCAGCAGGAACTGTGCCAATACGATGCTGCAGTCAAGCGGGCATGTGAACAACTCCCCTCTGTCGCATACCATGTTGCCGCAAACCGCCTGTTCGAAGAGGGAACAGGGAGGACACGGCCCGCCACAATCTACGTCTTCCTCGCATACGATGTTTCTGGCTGTCATTTTGTGGCAGTTCTTAAGCTTGTCGCTGCACGTCGCGCAGGGAGGACACGGCCCTCCGCAGTCTATCCATATCTCGCAGCCGCCGTCATGACAGTTTATCATCTCGTCCGTGCAGTTGGGATGAGGCGTGTAAATGCATTTCCTCCTTTCATCCGGTTTTTTGTTGGTGGTGCCGCAGCTGTTAAGGTCTGTGCATGTCCTTGTCTGTATCTCATATACAGGGCATATGGACCACTCCGTACATCTCCAGTTCTCCTCGCAAGGCGGAGGCAGGGCCTGGCCCGACGGAGGAATAGCTCCGCTTGGAGGCAGAGGCATGTCATGCACTATGACCCTCCACTCGTGCGAAGCCGTCAGTTCTCCGTCTGAAATTATCACAGTTATGTTGTGCGTACCTGAAGACGTATAGCCGGTATAGTAATTATACTCGTCCGTCGTCTCGCCGTTAAGTTCTCTTTCGTCCAGATACCACTGGCTAGATGGGATAGTACCGTCGGGGTCGTATTTAGTTATGTTAAAATACAGGCTCTGGCCCTCGTTTATTTCAAGCGTATCGTTCTCCGGATACCACGAGGTTATGTTGGGCGGATGATTAACTGCAACAACGGAGAAACTTATGATCTCGTAGTCCCAGAATGCCCCGTCGCTCACGGACATGTTTATTGAATGTGTGCCGTTGTAGGTTTCGTTGACGAAGAACTGTATCACGCCCGTTTTGGCTTGTATGTTGAAGAAGGTCGCGTTGTCGTAGAATGTGAGGTCGTTCCATTCGGGCTTGACATCGACGTCCGTCGCGTTGACGTCGTAGATGTATGTCTCGTTTATTATCGCTGTCTGCGCACCGATCGTGTCCAGAACAGGCGGGTCATTGACATCTATTATTTCAAAATTGACAACCTGCCAGTCTATCCCGCCGCGCTCGTCCAGGACCCAAATCAAAACCGAATTGTTGCCTACGTCTATCTGCATCGGTGTGAAATATATCACGCCCGTACTTGAACTTATCTGGAACATGGTCGTGTTGTCGCCGAAGAACAGCGTATCGCCGTCCGGGTCGCTTGCGTTGACGTCGTATATGAAAAGCTCGCTCTGGTTTATGACGAAGTCAGGAATGGGATCAAGGTCAGGCGGTCTGTTTCTATGGGTGACGGTCAGCTTCATTATTTCGCTGTCCCTTATCACCCCGCAAATCGAAACCACGGTTATGTTTATATAATATATGTCTTCATCATCTTCTTCTGGCGTGAAAAATATCAATCCCGTATTCATGTTTATATTGAAAAGAGAAGTATCATCATAGAAAGTTACATTCTGGTCATTCGGTATGTTTGTGTTCACATCGTAGGTATAAAGTTCGTTAATATATGCTATCTGTTCATCGATGGGTATGATAATCGGATTGTTGTCTATGCAGAGGCCGACCAGGCCTATTGCAGTCGCTTTGAAGGTGATTTCATTCTGTTTTATTTGATATGCAGAAAGCTCAAAGAGCATAAAGATTATAGATATCGCTACCAGTATGGCAAGAATGTTATTTGATACGCCTTTCATGATTATAATCTAAAATTGGTTGAGAAGAGTTAAATTTTTCACATTAGTCTTTTTTGTACGCTTTTATGCCTCCCTCTTCTCTTGTAAAAGACCATAAACGGTATTATAACCAGCGCTATAACTAAAATCACCAAGATTAGCTCGAGCCCAGAACCAAGCCAGCCCCTTTCAATTATGGTTAATGTAAAAGGTATGCTTTCAGTTTCATTGAGGTAGTGGACAGTTACATTGGCAGGGTAATCACCTGGTCCGATTGCATCCATAGTATCCCAGTAAATTTCCAGATCGGCATCTGAAAACTTCTCCATGTTGATGCTCGGACTTGTTACGGTTCTTGAATATTCGCCATTTTTTATCAGAATACTCGTATAAACATTTGGTATACCCTCATCCCAATAGCTTCTTATTGACGTGATTATTTTACCGACAGTGCCGTTCACGATGGGCTGGGCAGTGATGTTCGTTATCTTTACGGTTGGCGATCCTATCCTGAAATCCTTATCTATCTGTTTTTTTATGCCGTCATAATCGATTATTGCGAGGGCTTTGTAGTTTCCTGGATTTACATCAAAAGCATTCCATTGAGTTTCAAGATCGATGCTGCTATCCGGTTCCAGGGATTTCTTGCTCGTTAAAAGATAGGCCACCTTTTTCCCTTCGGAGTTATAAATTTCAACCACGCCTGAAACGGTGTCTATGGTTAAATTCCCCTTGTGCGTGATGCTTATCCTGAATTTTATAGTTTCATTGACCCTTGCATTTTCTATTGCCAGATCAGCATCTATGTATTTACCGGGGTACGGAAGAAAAATATAAAGTCCGGTTGCGACTTTGACCCTCGCGGCCAGTGTTCCAGGCGGCAAATTTTCCGGAGGCGCTTGGAGGGCGCCGACCTTTATTATGTGCTCTCCGGGCTCATCGAGTTTCTCCGGGAGTTTGATGCTTAGTGTCAAGAGCCTCCCTTGGCCTTCGGTTCCCTTGGGTGAAAGGACAAAGTTATATTCGCTCAAAGTTGCATATTGTGCCAAATCCCCGCCTAATTCCATCTCCACGGGAAAATCGAAATATTCGCTGTTAAAGACATAGACCTGTTCCTCAAGCGTCAGATTTGGAACGAAATTCATGTAGCCTATATTGCTCGGCGCTATGCCTAGTGCAAAGACGTTTAGAGAAAAAAATAGCATAGATAAAAATAAAGAAAGAGATATTTGTTTAAACATTTTGCCACTTGCTATCCCTTTTGCCTTAGCAGCTGGCACAGTTACCAGCAGCGCAGACAGTTATAGTGTTCGACTTCGTCCCTGCCGCATCTGTGGGGATGCCTAACTGCCAGTGTATCCTTACCTCGTCGTTCGTGTCCG
>CAYGVQ010000033.1:0-7262 GCA_964353515.1 uncultured archaeon | reverse complement strand
TTGACCAGCGAAGGCTGCGAAATCGTTTCGGTTATGCCCTTTATCATGGTCGCTATCAAACTGTCAGCAACAGCAAACGCTTCGCCCAATGGCCTGTTGCCTGCCAGCTGGACCAGTTTCTGGTTCTCTATTACAATCACTGTGTCGCACGCATCCCTAAGGTGGATCAGGCCGTCTTCTGCCTTGCCTACTCTCGCTCCTTCCATCTTGAACGGCAGCGTTACCGCAGCGATGACTATCGCTCCCAGCTCCTTCGCTATCTTCGCAACCACAGGAGCCGCGCCAGTCCCTGTACCGCCTCCAAGGCCGCAGGTGATGAAAAGCAGGTCGCAGCCGGTGAGCATCCTCTTTATTTCCTCTCTCGTTTCTTCTGCTGCTTTCCTCCCGATCTCAGGGTATCCTCCTGCACCAAGGCCTCTTGTGGTATCCTTGCCTATAAGGACTTTCTTGTGCGCCTTCGTGACAGCAAGATGCCTTGCATCAGTGTTGGCCGCTATCGTTATTGCACCTTTTATATCCATATCCGTCAGTCTCGTTATTGTGTTGCTTCCTCCCCCACCACAGCCAAAGACCATTATCTGAGCCTGATGGGCTTCGAAGTCAGTCGTGTTGTCGAGTTCCATATCCCCTATCACCCCTTTTTATCCTTTATTCAATTACCCAACCGAGGTAATTTATAATATATTTTAACATATTTATATACTTAACTATTGGCATATTTATATATAACAATTTTAAGCTGTCTTAATTTACATAATAATTAATATTATAATATGAATATAGAGGCAGCCCAAAAACAGCCCTGATATCTCTCAGCGATATTTAAAAGGATATTTAAACAAGGCTCTGCTAAATAAGAGGCACCGCATTGATCAAACCGTATGCTATCAGCGCCTTTTCTATCAGGCTTATGGCTATTGCCGCCGTTATCAGGCCCATTATGCGGGTTATTATTTTAAGGCCGTTCTTGCCGAGAAGCGCCTTTATCTTCGTGCTGCCTAAAAGGATCGCGGCGGACAAGGCAGTCACTATTATTATCCCCGCCAGGGTGATGCCGAAGCCGTACGCGTGCGTGAAGTATATCGCCGACGTTATCGCGCCCGGGCCGGCAAGCAGCGGAGTCCCTATCGGCACGATCGCGGAGCTCGCGTCGACCTCGACGCTCCTCGACTTCGGGAGCTCTCCCATGAGGAACTCGAAGGAAAGGTAGAGCAGGAGTATGCCGCCCGCTATCATGAAGGCCGAAATAGATACGTTGAGGTAGTTGAGCAGGGCCATGCCGCCGATGGCGAATATCAGCAGCAGGGCGAACGCCGAGAGCGCTATTTCCACCGCCGCCTTGCGCTGCTTCTTCTTCTGTGAGCCGCCGAAGAACGAGATGAAGACAGGCACTGCCGCGATCGGGTCGACGATCGCGAAGAGCGAAATCGCGACAATGAGAATTTCATTGACCATATTAATAATTTGGCAGGTATCTAATTAATTTTTCTGACATGCATCTGAAATGGGGTTTTAAAACTTGCATTCAAAGTTCAACTATGTATATAGACGGCCAAGGCCTGAGAAGAGTAACATATATGAATTTGCCTCACGGGTTTCTCCTGAAATTGGTTTGCTCGCCGCCTTTCATGAAGGGTCTGGGAGAGTACCTACTTGAAAAATACCAGCATGATCCGGAAGCCGACATACAAAACACGGACCTTGCAAGGGAAATAGAGCTTTTTTCTGAAACATACAAAGACGGCTTGATTGCTGTCAGGCGGGAAGAGGCAGCAGGTTTCAAGAAAATAACCATTTCCGAATTCAAACACAGCGAAATGAACTAATAAATTTTAATAATGTAAAGTGTAAAGAGCATACCCCCCTTAAATTTAAATATCCACGCCAAACCTATCTCATGAAACCCAGCAGGCGCAAAACCGCATGTTTCGGCGGGACGTTCGATGTGCCGCTGCACAAGGGTCACGAAGCGCTCATACGAAAGGCTTTCGAAATCGCAGAATTCTGTTACATAGGCATAACCAGCGACGACTATCTTCTCAGGAAGAGGAAGGAGGGCGTGAAGCCGTTCGAGGAAAGGAAAAACAATCTGGTGAAAGCCCTCTCTTTGATGAAAATCGGTAAGAAACGCTATGCAATAACGCAGCTCGACAACTTCTTCGGGCTCGAGGTGCTTGACCCGAAGCGCGGCATAGAGATTATCGTCGTGAGCGAGAAGACGCTTCCCGGTGCGCTGGGCATAAACATCATCCGGGAAGACTACGACCTTAAGCCGCTGGAGATCGTGCAGGTGGAGATGGTGCTCTCAAAGGACGGCAGGCCGATTTCATCGACGCGCATAAGAAACCGCGAAATCGACAAAAACGGGAAAAGTCTTGGGAAATAGTCCGTTTTTAAAATTTTTTGTCAATTTTTCATTATGAAGGACCCCCGCATGTTCATCTGCGCCTGCACGGGAGGCACATACGGACCCCTGCATGAAGGCCACAAAAAACTGTTCAGTTATGCATTCAATCTTTCCGACAGCGTTGTCGTAAGACTTACGACTGACAGATATATTGGTGAATTTTCAAGAAAGCAGTTCCGGGAATTGATACAACCTTATGACGAGAGATTCGGGAAGTTGTACGAACACCTGGATCAATTTTACGGAGGCAGATTCGAGATACTGCCGCTTGACGGCAAAGAGGACTGCACCAGTTGTAAATTCCGAGATCTCAGCGAGGTCATGATTGTAGGCCAGGATTCCCTGGCCAAGGCATACAAAGTTAATCTGAGAAGAAGGGAAAGCGGTCTTTACGAAGTTTATATAATCGGCGTGCCCGCGGAACTTTCAGACGACCGGGAAAGGATTTCATCGACGAGGATACGCACAAAGGAAATCGACAGGAGCGGGAAATTGCTTTCTCAGGATGCAGTGAAAAGCTCATAAATAATAAGGCCCGGGTTTTATTCCCTTGGCGCTCTAGGATTCCTTTTTCTTTTTCTTCTCTTCCTCGGTTTCGAACCTTAATTTCAGCTGGGGCACGAGCCTCTCCTGTGGCGGCGCTTCTTTCGCTTCTTCGGGAGGCTTTTCCTTGGGCCTTTCCTTGGGGGCGCTTGGCTGGACCTCTTTCTTGAAAACGAATTTCAGATGCTTTTTCTGCTCTTCCATCCTGAACGTCTTCGAGAACCTCGAAACCTTTTTCCTGTATATTATGGCCGTGGCAACAATTATCATCACGACAAACGCAAAGGCAACAAACAACAGCATCTGGTACATTTTCTGCAGCTGAATCTTGCTTATCAGCTGGTCAAGCAGCTGCTTCGCATCCAGCAGCATCTCATAGGCTTCTAACGACCTTTCCTCCTGCTGGAGAATGACGCTTTCGCCCATCTTGTTGCGTATGGATTTTACCACATCTTCATCTCCGGGCGGGATTTTCATCAGACCGGAATTGACTTCTTCCAGCAGAATGTAGAAGGCATTCCCGACTATTTGCTTCATCGTAAGTATCGCGGCCTTGTAAGCCTCTATCGCCTCTTTTGCTTTTTGTATCGAAGCGTTGTAATCGCCGCTGCCCAGCAGTGTAGTTGCAGACGAAAGTATAATATCAGCGGCGGACAATTGCTTTTCTGGCTCCGCTGCGCCCATGCCGAACTCCTTAATTTTTTCTTTTATGGCGTTCGCATCGTTTTTCTTGGCATACGCCTCTGCAACAAGAAATTTGGCGCGGTCTCTAAGACTCAGCGCAACTATCAAGGTTATCATCTGGGTCTTTTCTGTCTGGCCGGATTTGACGACGAGGAACACGTGATAAAGCTGTTCCGCAGCCTTGGCAGGCAGGCTTATGATGACAGAATAGTTTTTAGAAGCGCCTTTGTCTATGTTCTGGGCAAAAGGCGCTATGGACACCCAGCTCTCGTCTATGCCGTACACGCCAAGGGTTGTATTGGGCGCGCCGGAGCTGCCTGTGTTTTTGACTTCGACGACAAAGGCAACCGTGTCGCCCGGGAAAGCTTCAAAATAATCGCGAACCGTTATTATGAATTTGGGCTGCGGTGGCTCGCCGGCTGAAGGGGCGAAGTAGCCTGAAGGTCCGCCGGTAGGGCCTGAAGGCGTCTGCTGCACATAGAAAACCGGGCTGTTCGCTCTTTTGACGGTTTCGTCTCCCTGGTATTTCACGGCCACAATGAAATAATAACTGCCCGAACCCTCGGCAACGGTAACGGCTTTGGTGTAATTGAGCCATGCTGTTATGGCCTTCCATTCGCATCCGTAATTGTTGTAGGATGGCCCGCACTGGTATGCGGGATTGGCATTTATGCAATAGCAGATTTGTATGTCGGTTGTTTCGGAAGGGTATAACTTGTGTATGGAGATGTTCACGCTCAGCGTCTGGCCCGAATAAAGGCTGGAAGGGTACATGCCCACGATTGATATGTCGTCTATGGGGTTCGTGTTGTTGACGTTTACCTCGAGGGTTGTGGTGTTGGTCCTCGTGTCGTTCAGCGAATAAACATAAATAGGGACATTGTACGTCCCTCCGTTATAGCCCTGGGCCGGCGGCACGTAAACCCGGATGGTGACGTTTTCAGAGGTGTCTGCAAGCATATACAAGGTGTAATCGTTCTGGTAATAAGTTGCGCCGTCGCTCTTGTTTACGAATTTGACGAAGTTGTTAGTGTCCGATTTGTTTAAATAAACTGTCGTATTTGTTGAGCTGCCCTGGAAAACTGTCAGGTTTTCATAAAAATAATAATCCTCGGGGACGACTATTTCAGGATAGGTCAGATTAATGAGCAGCGTGCCTGGTATCGTTACGTTCATAACAGTGCTGCCGGTATCGGTGTCTGCCCTGACGGCGCAGAGCGAAAAGAGCGATAAAAGAGCCAGGAGTGAAAATATGATAACGCGCCTCATGCAAATAAGTTAAATTGCTTTCATATAAAATTTATTTTTTCTTGCGTTTGCCCATTTTTTTAGCGAATAGCGCTATCAATATTATAATTATTACAACTCCAAAGATAACGCCAAGAATGGGTTTCATATCAAGAGGTTTGACGTGCACCGAAAACGAATAAGGCTCCTTTATCGTCGCAACGCCGATTTTTATGCTGTTAAGTATAGCTCCGTCGTACACCACCTCCTGCGGATTCAAATCCATCAAAAGCGGAGCGGTGAAGGTGACGCAGACGACTTTACATGAGTCCTGGTTGCCTGAAAGGCACAGGTCGGTTATGCAAGCCCTTCTGGCGTTGGACTCTTCAGGGCATTGTATCGGCACGAGGGTGAAATCGTTGGGCGATATGCCTGTTGTAAGGGGGATTATGCCTCCGGTTGTTTCGACGTGATAATTTCCGCCCGCCTGGGTGGCATATATCCATACGTCGCACATCTCTTCGGTTTCGCCTGCATCGAGCGTTATGCCGCCCTTGCCCAGCGATATGCCTGCGTGGGCAGGGACTGCCAAAAAAAGCGCCAGCAATGGTATCAGTATGATAAAGAAAAACCTTTGAGCAAAATGTTTCATGGTATAAAATTGATTCCTAATTTTTAAAGGTTTTAGCATGCGTTGGACGCCCTTTTTTATGTTTTTAAACACGCGAAAAGAAGACTATATCAAATGACAAGGACAATTGCCGTTGTTTCCGGCAAGGGCGGGGTGGGCAAAACAACACTGGTCGCCAATCTTGGCGCATATCTCGCTTCGGTTGGCAAGAACGTCCTTGTGATAGACGGCAACCTTTCGGGAGCGAATCTCGGCCTGCATCTTGACCTGCCCGACAACTACGCCTTTTCACTGAACCGGCTTCTTAAGGGAGAGATTGCGCCTTCGGAAGCGGTCTACAGGCATTTTTTGGGCTTCGATATCGTTCCAGCGTCGATAGTTGACATGCACATAAATCCTAGAAGGCTTAAGCACGTCCTGAAGACGCTCTCAAGGAACAGGGACTTCATAATAATAGATTCAGCGCCTGGGATAAATCAGGAGGCTCTGGCTTCGATAGAAAGCGCGGGGGAGATCATACTTATAACCACCCCTGAAATACCATCGATAGTGGATGTCATGCGCTCGAAAAGGCTTGCCGAAACCAACAGGAAGAGCGTGATAGGAGCCATAATAAACAAGACTAGGCGCGAGGATTTCGAGGTCGGCAGGCAGCATATAGAAGAGATACTCGAGACACCGGTGATAGCCAGCATACCGGAGCACAAAAAGGTGAGGGAATCCATATCCATGAAAATGCCAGTTGTGATCCACTCGCCTAATTCAAAGGCGTCCATTGAAATGAAAAGGCTTGCGCATTTCCTGCTGGGCGAGGAGATGCCCAAAAGCAGCTTCTGGCAGAAGTTTCTGGGAGCGCTTGGCAAATAAGCCTAATAAGCCTGAATAAGCCAGGCAGTAAAAATTCTAAAAATTTAAAAAGATACCTTCTTTATTCTCTCCGGCCCAGCACTATATGCATGTACCGCAGTTGACCTCGTCTGTTGCCTGTTGCCTGCCGCACCAACAATACCCCACAATATAGGTGCCGGGTGGTTGTCCAGCCGGGATGTCGAGGAAGTATGTGATCCAGCAGTTGGCGCCGTCTCCAAGAGTGCCGCACGTTTCCATGCCCTGCCACGAGGTGTTGAATGTTGTCGATGTTCCAGCGTCCAGAAGGTTCGTTCCGTTATTGGCTGTCGAGTTTGAATGAGTGGTCACGTTGGCGATGTTTATTATGTATGTCCCGTCGGTAAGGTTTGTCCTGTTGGACGAATAGGTGAAGTTTATGCTAACCGTGGAAGACTGGTCGACCGTAAGGTTGAAACCCGTGCCGCTGTCAGGACCACCGGTGTTGCATGAGGCGTTGTTGTCGTTGGTGTTCGGATCCTGCGTGGCGAAGGTTATGCCGGTGGTCAAGCAGTCCGAAACCCCTATTGAGACATAACCTCTTATTGTGACGTTCATGGTTGTGCTGCCTGTCTGGTATTCAACAGAGGTTGCGTAATGCGAACTCGTTACTATGGCCAGAAGCAATGCCAAGAACAGCAATGTTCCCAAAAAACCCACTTTGCCCATCATAGTTAATTATTGAAATTTTTACTTATAAACATTTTAGTGCCCCTTATAAACGATGACCTATTCCTTCTCTTCCTTGACATATATCGTTGTGTTGTAAATTCTTGGTTCCTGGCCCGCAGGCACGCTGAGCCAGAAGTACAGGGTCGTGATGTTGTTGCCGCCCGCAGGCACGTTCGAGCGTATGAGCTGATAATCGGTCGAAAGCTGGATGGT
>CAYGVQ010000032.1:0-7447 GCA_964353515.1 uncultured archaeon | reverse complement strand
ATGATATGTCCATGGGAACGCCTTATTTTAATATGGGCCGGCTGCGTATAAATTGGTTTGCCGCTGCATCCGTTGCATCAAAGCATTTATTTTTTGTTGGTCAATAATCATTAAGGCGTTTTCATGGCGGAAGGCAAAAAAACCGATAAAGGCATGGTCGTCTGCGGCGTCGATGAAGCCGGCCGCGGGGCAGTCATAGGGCCGCTGGTGGTGGCAGGCGTTTCTGTTTTCGAGAAAGACTTGGCTAAGCTGAAGAAGATCGGCGTGCGCGATTCGAAGGAGCTCACGCCCGCGCAGCGGGAGAAGCTCGCCAAGGAAATCGAGAAAATCGCGAAGGATATTGTAATTATAAAGGTCGGGCCCTGCATGATAGACGACTACAGCAGGCAGGGCGTCAACCTCAACCGCGTGGAAGCGATGAAGATGTGCATGATAATCGACTGCCTTAGCGCGGCGAAGGCTTACGTCGACGGCCCGGAGGTCAACACTGAAAAATTCGGCAGGGTCATGCACAAGATGCTGAAAAACGACACCCCGCTGGTTGTGGAAAATTACGCGGACAAGAAATATCCCGTCGTTTCGGCGGCATCGATAATGGCGAAGGTCGAGCGCGACAGGGAAATGGAGGAACTGGGGAAGAAGTACGGCATCGAGGGAACGGGCTACCCTTCCGACGAGCGCACGATAAACTCGATGAAAGTTTATCTTGAAAAGAACAAGAAGTTCCCCGAGAAAGGCTTAGTCCGCTTCTCATGGGGCACGACGAAAGAAATGCTCGGAGAGAACAGGCAGAAGAAACTGTTCTGGTTTATGAGAAAATAGAAAAGAACTTTTATTTGTCATTTCTTTTCGTAATGTTTGATCAAAGCGTCAAGGTATTTTTCAGCTTCTTCTGGTTGTCTTAACCAGTAACTTTTGCACAACGGTGAATCGTCATATGTTGCTATTTCGCCGTTATCCTTGAATATTGCATAAATCTTTTGTTCAACGCTGGGATTTGGATAAAATTTAACATCTAGCCTTTTTCCGGAAGGCGTATCGGTACCCATCGTTATAAACCCGTTAAATAACTTGAAATTTACCTTGTCCTTTGTACCATCACCATTTACGTCTATGCTATCTTCAAATTGAAATTGCTGACCCCTTTCCTTAACAAGTATTTTGTATACTTCACTAAACATTTTCCTAACTTTTTCACTCTCCACCAGCTCGTCCGCATAAAGTCTTTTTGGTAGATATGCGCCTGCAGCAACTCCAAGGGCACCAAGACCAAGTGTCCTCAAAAAATTTCTTCTTGTCATACTAGAAGCATAGCTCATAATCATCTCTTAATTTTTTGTAGAAAAAATTTTAAAAGCCTTTGCTGTGCCTAATTCACGGTTTGAATCTTCTCTGGGTTCGCGGGAAGGCAATCGCGTCCTTGATGTTCTCCAGCTTGCAGAGCCATGCGACCACGCGCTCGACGCCGAGGCCGTAGCCCGAATGGGGCACGCTGCCATACTTTCGCAAATCCAGATACCATTCATAGTTCTCCGGCTTCTCACCCATCTTCTTCAGCGAGGCGATGAGCTCCTTGACATCCGTGTCTCGCTGCGAGCCGCCTATCAGCTCGCCGTAGCCTTCGGGCGCGAGCATGTCGAAGCAGAGCGCGGTCTTCGGCTCCTTCGGGTCGCGAGGCTTGTAGAAGGCCATTATCTCCTTCGGGTAATGCGTGACGACGACGGGCGTGTCGAAGTGCTTCATGAGCCTGTCTTCTTCGATGGTCCTCAAATCCTTGCCCCAGGCGATTTTGACGCCTTCCTTTTCCTCCAAGATTTCGAGAGCTTTCGTGTAGGTGATCGTGGGGAAAGGTTTCTTCGCTATAGCCTCGAGCTTTTTGACGTCCTGCCTGAGAATTTCGAGCTCTTTTCTGTTATGCTTCAGAACTTCCTGGAGTATGAATCTCACCTCGTCCTTCGCGACTTCCGTGACCTCGCCGAACTCCATCCAGGCGGCCTCCATCTCGGCCATCCAGAATTCGGCGAGATGTCTCGATGTCTTCGAGCGTTCCGCGCGGAACGTCGGCGCGACATCATAGACTTTTTCAAGCGCGAATACCGCAGCTTCCGCATACAGCTGCCAGGACTGCGTCAGATACGTGACGTCGTCGAAATATTTCACGGGGAACAAAGTCGCTCCGCCCTCGCACTGGCTCGGCTGGAAAATGGGCGGGTCGAATTCGTAATAGCCGCGGTCGCGGAAGAACTTGTGTATCGCTCCCACGACGGTATGGCGCACCTTCATCGCCGCCGTCAGCTGGCGCGAGCGCAACCAGAGGTGGCGAACATCAAGCAGAAATTCAGGCGACTGGTCCTTGCCTATCGGGAATAGCGCCGATATCTGGACAGGATGAATCTCAGAGATTTTTATCTCGTAGCCAGTCGGCGCGCGCTTGTCTTCGACAACGTGGCCTTTTATCACGACCGACGACTCGAGGGTCAGCTTCTTCGCCTTCTCGAAATCCTTGTGGTCCGCCTTTAGCGTGGCCTGGACGATGTCGTGCGCGTCTCGCACGATCAGGAAAATGATGTCCTTGCTCTCACGCTTCCGGTAGATCCATCCTTTAATCTCGATGGTCTTGCCGACGCTCGAAGGAATCTTGTCAATGTTCATGCGCTCACCCGTATGCTTACTATTTTATTCGATTGGCTCCTTTTATTTGTTGGGATGCCGGGGCTATAAGCCTGCGCCCGCGCGCCCCTGCAGCTGCCTGCATTGCGGCTGTTTTTACAGTTTGCCTCGCCTTCTTTATATGTTTTTGCCATAAATTCCGGAATATTCTACAAAAATTACCAAGTTTTATATATAAAATGGAACATATGTTTCAATATGGGAGCGGAGTTAGACAAAAAAGACCTGAAAATCCTCGACATTCTTAAGGAAAACGGCGACCTTACCGTGAGACAGATCGCCTCCCGGACGCTTCTGCCGATCACGACGGTGCACAACCGGATTAGGCGGATGAAGTCTCTCGGTATCATAAGGCGCTTCACCGTCGAGCTCGACCACAGGAAGATGGGCAAGCAGCTTTCCGCCTACGTCCTGGTGAAGGTCGACTCCAAATACCTCAAGAACATGCGCATGAGCCAGCACGACCTGGCGAAGGATTTGAAGAAGCTCGATTTCGTCGAAAGGGCGGACATCGTTACGGGGTCGATAGACATCATCGCGCTCATACGCGTGAAGGACGTCGAGGAGCTGGACCAGGTCGTGATAGACAGGCTACGCGACGTCCAGGGCATCGAGAGCACGGAGACGCTGGTGATACTGAGGGAGAGCTAAAAAAAGAAACTTAATAAAACAGAAAATTTATAATTGATGATTATGGAACGCACCTACTCGCATCAGCTGAAAGAGAACGCCAGGGTGAAGGTCAAGGGCTGGGTGGACAACATCCGCAATCTCGGCAACATCCAGTTCCTCACGGTCCGCGACAGGGAAGGCGTCGCACAGGTCACGGCCAAGAAGGCGGACGTCTCTGACGGCGTTTTCGCAACGATCGCAAGGCTCGGCAAGGAGGACTGCGTCGAGGTCGAGGGCGACGTGGTCAAATCGAAGATCGCGAAACTCGGCTATGAGATCATCCCGACCAAGGTGCGCGTTCTCGCAGGCGCGGAGAAGCCGCTGCCCATGGACAAGCACATTGAATCGTGGAAGGACACGAGGTTCGATTACCGCTACATGGACCTGCGCCATCCGGAGGTCAAGGAAATCTTCATAATCCGTCACAAGGTCATGGGTTTATGCCATGAGTTTTTCCGCAAGAACGGCTTCATCGAGATTCACACGCCCGTCATCCAGGCGGCAGGCGCTGAAGGCGGCTCGAGCCTTTTCAAGTTCAACTTTTACGGCAAGGAAGCCTTCCTCAGGCAATCGCCGCAGCTCTACAAGCAGATGATGATGGCGTCGGGCCTTGACAAGGTTTACGAAATCGGCCAGGCGTTCCGCGCCGAGAAATTCCACACGCGACGCCATATTTCCGAATTCATGTCCCTCGACTTCGAGATGGCCTGGATAGACAGCGAGGAGGACGTGCTTAACGTTCTCGAGCATATGATGGTACATGTTCTTAAGGGTCTCAACAACGAAACGAAGCTGAAACTGGAAATTCCGGAGCTGCCGCTGAAGAGGGTCACGTACGACGATATGGTGAAGCTCCTGAACAAGGTAGGAGTCGACCTGAAATGGGGCGACGACATCGAGGACGCGCAGGAGAAGAAGTTCGCCGAGATAATGGAGAAGAAAGGCTACGAAGCGTATTTCATCACGAAATTCCCTTCCAAGCTCAAGCCGTTCTACATAATGTTCGACGGCGAGGTGTCGAGAGGGCTCGACCTCGACTATCGCGGCATGGAGCTCGCCTCGGGCGGCCAGAGGGAGCACAGGTATGACGTTCTTGTTAAAGTGATGAGGGAGAAGGGGCTGGATCCGGCCAACTTCAAGTTTTACCTGGATGCCTTTAGATATGGAATGCCGCCGATGGGAGGAATTGGCTTTGGGGTGGACAGGTTCATAAAACAAATTCTGAACTTGCCAGACGTTCAGGAAGCGATATTGTTCCCAAGAACTCCCGACAGACTAGTTCCTTGAGCTATGTTTTTTATTCAAATAAACCCATGCTGTAGCAGTGCCTATTTCTAATTTATTTGCTATCCTTTCGTATGACATTCCTTTATTTCTGAGTTCTAGCATTTTAGGTAAAAGTTTTTTAACTTCTTCGTGTGGTTTCATGAAAAGTTTATAGCTTTTTGTTATTTCGTTCAATTTTGTTTGTTTTCTTTGTATAAAAAATCCTATTTTTTCACCATATTTCACGATATTTTGCCTTCCTGTTATTCTTAAGTTAAAACACATGCTCCTATTCTCGCATATTGTTGAGTTTTTATGAATTCTTGATTTTATACCAATATTCTTCAACAAAATTGCTACGTCATTTAAGCCATATTTATTTGTTGAAGCAGCAACTACTCTTCTAGAATAAACGCCGACGTGTCCTTCAGCATCAAAGAAACCCCTCAAAAAGCTGCCTTTTATTTCATCTGAGGAATCAAAAATGATTGGAGGTATTCTCCATGATCTCATATTAAATGTGCCATAATTTAAGATGTCATTGAAAATTTCTTTACAACAGATTCTTGCCAGCCATTTATCGTTCCAATTCATTCGTTTAGACTTGATTTTTTTAATAGATGATCTAATCCCATAAACCTTTCTAACACAATCTGCAAATTCAAAAACGAAATCTTTGTCAACCGCTTGTAAACCTATTTGATACGATTTGTTTTTTGTGCAGTGAAGATAACCATCGCCCGCCATAACACCTAGAAGATAAGCCTTCTCTGAAGACATTCTCCTGAAGGATTTGCATAGATGGTGTTTCGCTATTCTTCCTTTAGAAGACGCTAAAATGCCAGCCTCTTGACTTGAACGTATTTTTACTCCGTCTCTTTTAAGGGAATCGTAAACCGTTGAAAAATGTATTCCGAATTTTTTGGCCAGAATATGACCAGATTCGCCTTTTTCGTATAGTCTTTTTATACCCTTTTTGATATCAGAAGAAATACGCTTCATGATAAATTATTTGAAATTTTAGTTAAAAAATTATGTTTAAACTTTTGTTTAAACATTACAAAACTATTTAAACTCTCTTCCCGCGCACGCCTGAGAAGCTGATTCCCTGAAAACTAGTCGCGGTCTGATGGCCTTTGCAGCATGGGCGAGTCTTTTGTTCTGATTTTTTCCAGTTTTTTCGAACCCTGCAAGAATTCCCACATGGCGATTTTCAGGCCGTCGGCATATTCGGGCTTGTTCTCCTCGAAAAACCTTATCTGGTTGTACATATAATTAGCAACCTCGTCCCTGCTGACTTTCCCCATGAGATTGCCCATTATCAGGCTTTCCATCGTATCTAGACGCTTCAGGTAATCCTCAGAAGTATAGTGGTCTTTCAGGTACCCGGGCGCCATTAAAAACATGAAGAGGCCCGTCCCCAGGGCTGTAAGCCTTTCTCCTACGCTGTATTTTTTCTGCTGCATGATTTTTTTTGTCATGTAAGAATTTTAAACTTATCCCCAAGAATTAAGATGGGTTATCAGGGCTTGTCTTCAGCGCCTCTGGTCAGAGAAAAAACCTCAATTCTAAAAATGGCGCTCAGGCAGACAGGCGTTTCTCTGGAGCGCCTGACATGCGAGGACATCTGCAGTGACGTCAAGAGGTACATCAGAAGAGCGTATCCTGTTTTCTACGAGAAACATTACGGCGGAAGAGACGAAGAGCTGTGCACTGATTACGTTATTCTTTTCGCCAGAAGAAAGCGGTGAAATCCTTTACGCGAAATGGTCGTAGCCTTTTCCCAAATTCTTTTTCTTTCCATTTTCGAAAAGATAAATGCCCTCGCCCTTCTTCAGTATCTTGCCGACAACAGAAAAATCTTTGAAACGTTTTTTCAGCTGCGCGAGTTTTTTCTCGGCGAGCGTGAACACCAGCTCGAAGTCCTCGCCGCCGTAGAGCGCGAAAGCGAGCGCCTTTGCTTTCAGCAACTGCGCGGCCTTTTTTGTTTCGGAAGAAAGCGGGATTTTTTCAGCATAAATAATCGCGCCTTTCGCTGACATTTCGCAGATGTGCCCGACCTCCGGGGCGAGGCCGTCAGAGACGTCGATCATCGCGCTCGCGAACTGCGCAATTATCTTCGACTCGCTGAGTTTCGCTTTCGGCTCTAGGTGCGGTTTCGCTACATCGAAACGCTTCGCACCCACGCCGAAGCGCCTGAACAGCTCGAGGCCAGCTTTCGACTTGCCGAGATCGCCCGTCACGCAGATCAAATCGCCTGTTTTCGCGCCGGACCTGAGGATTGCTTTTTGCGTCTCGCCGATCATGCAGACGTCTATGACGATCTGCTTCCCGTGCGTCATGTTGCCGCCGACGACCTCGAAGCCGTATTTCTGCGCGGCGGCGTAAATGCCGCGGTAAAGCCCATCGACGAATTCGACCTCTGTCACCTGCGTCAAACATAAAGAAATCAGAACATATTTCGGCGTGCCGCCCATCGCCGCGATGTCCGAGACGTTGATTTCCATCGCCTTCATGCCGATCTGGTAGGGCGTTGACCAGCGCAAAGAGAAATGATCATCCTCGACCAGCGTGTCGGTCGTGAACAGCATCAGCCTGCCGCCGATTTTTATCACAGCAGCATCGTCGCCTATCTGCGTGAGGACATTTTTGTCCTTTATCTTCCTCGAAATCCTTCTGATGAGCGCGAATTCTCCGCCGATGTCCTTGATCTTCATGGGGTCGACCGCCTGAGGATCTTCCTCGAGGACCGTGAAGTCGGCGAGCTTGCCCGTTTCGATCGTGCCGAGCTTGTCCTCGACGCCGAGGGTGTACGCGGCGTCGATGGTCACCATCTTCA
>CAYGVQ010000031.1:0-7906 GCA_964353515.1 uncultured archaeon | reverse complement strand
TCTATCGCCTGTATCTTCTGCTCTATGACGCGGAGCCGCTGGACGTTTTCATTGACCCTGTTGATGATGTCGACCATTATTCTTTCCTGTTTCTCGTCCGGCGATTTCCCGAAAACTGCCATATTTAAGATTATGAAAACTCACTAATAAAGCATTTTTCGGCGCAGAAAGTAGGGATGCGGGGGCAGGGATTCGAACCCTGGAAGCTACTAAAGCACTAGGCTTCTCAACAGCCTGTTCCTGAACTTAGCCATACCTAAACTTGGCCATACCAGTCGAAGCGAACTTAGGTATTCTAGCCCCTTTGGCCACAGCCATTGACCGCTTGGGTACCCCCGCGTCGATTTCGAAAGACACAGACTCCGTCTGTGCCGTCAGTTTTTATTGGTATGATTAACTGACGCAGATTCCATCTGCGTCCTCCGCTGCTAAACGCCCCACATTTTCCTGAGCTTCTGTTTCCTTGTCTTTTCCTCTTCTTCTGCGAAGCTGAAGCCTCTGCACTTGGGGCAAAGCATCCTGCCGTTTACGTTTTTCAGCTGTATGCACGGCTCTCCGCATTTGTCGCAGTACTTTTCAAAGACTGGCATCGTTTATCACATCACTTTAAAATACATAGCTTTTGCGGGCTTAAAAACTTTCGCCGCGCTTTTATTCCGGAAGGCGGCTGCCTAGAATCTTTTGGCGTTCCATTCGAAGAAATAAGCCGCCGCCTTTTTCGCGTCTCTAGGTTCTTCGTGCTGCAGGAAATAAAAATAGGCAAGCAGCATGTCGGGAAGGTTTGGATTTATCGCCTCGCCGCTGGGAATCCTCTTCTGCATTTCTTCTATCATTCTCTTCGTGTCCAGCTCCTTGTTTTTCTCAAGCCTGCCGAACTCTTCCTTTTCTTCCCTGCCGAATTTCACCGCTATGATGTCGTCCACCCTCCTTCTGGCCAGCATCTTGCTGAGAGCGGACGGATTTTTCTTCTCGTCGTAATTGAAAACGTCAACATAATGTATTTTGTGCCTGCCGAGTTTTTCCAGCTCGTGCAAAAGCCTTTCGAAGAGCTGGTGTTTCCCAGCAACCTTTAGCCTGTCCATCATCCTGACGAGCACGTCCCTGGCGAAAATCTTGCCTCCGTATTCGAAAAAGAAATAATCCTTCTCCTTGATCTTTTCTGCGCTTATCTCCGGATAATGCCTGCACGTATGAGGCTTCGCCTTGTGCCCATGCTTCTTTTCGAGGACGCACATTTTTTCCTTGTCTAGAAATATGCAGTTTTTTTCCTTCCCCACGACCTTCATCCTCGGCGCAGGCCTGACCTCCAGAAATTCCTTGATGTCATAGCCGAGCTTCGCCAGCTCTCGTATGTCCTCTTTCGAGAGCTCGATGTCCCATCCCTTGCAGCAGGCTGCGCAATGGCTGCACTTGTCGCATCCGTATTCCATAATCTTATTTGCACGCCAAAACTTAAAAAATAATGCGGCGCATGTGCTATCTGTGACTTTATTTGTATATGTCTTCCCGGTATTATCATACGTAAGTGATAAAAAGCTAATTTTTAATAAAATTTATGAAATATGCCGTATTTGTTAACACACCCTTTGTAAGGAGCGGCAATTCAGACACCTCTCGATTCTTCGATGTGTACTTTGAAAGAACCAAAGATATGTTTAGCCCGTCTGAAAGGCAAGAATTCGAAAAATATATGAATAACTCAGTTAAGCTATCCTCGGGTGTAACTATGCCTGTATATGACCTCCCTGAACCGCCTCTTTGGACTGCGTCGCTTGCCCCGATTGCCAGAAAGAAAGGCTTCTCGGTTAAGTTTTTAGATTTATTGTCATTAAGCTACAAAGGCTTTAAGTTAGATGACATTCAAAGAGAGGCAGAAAAAACAGAGGGTGACGTGTTTCTTTTCTCACCTTTCACCAGCAACTATGACATAGTCGAACAGGCTGTAAAATGTGTGAAAGATGCTCATCCCAAATCGATCGCCATTGCCGGTGGTCATCATGCTTCCTTTACTGACGCAAGAACCCTAAACGGCGGTTTTGATGTTGTTGTCAGAGGTGAAGGCGAAAGGACGTTTTCGCAACTTCTTGATGCCATAAATCATGGAAGTGGGTACAGTGGAATAAGTGGTGTGTCTTATAAAGATGGCAGTAAATTTGTATCAAACCCTGACCAGGAACTTATAAAAGATTTGGACACCCTTCCCATGATGGATTTTGATATGCTTCCTGAAATTTACAGAAATCTTTTCTTCGGACGAGTTTTTTCTTCCAGAGGATGTCCTATGACATGCTCCTTTTGTGCAGAGTCGTTGTGGAGCAGAAACTACCCCAGGCACAAATCTGCGGAAAGAGTCAAAAGGGAAATAGGGCAAATGAGAGATAGTTTAGGTATGAAATTCGTGTTCATCAATGACGAGACTTTCACGACCGATAAGAGATACGCCAGGGGGGTATCTGATGCCATACATGATACCGGCTATTCGTGGGCCTGCCAGACAAGAATAGATTTTGTAGACAGAGACACGCTCAGGTACATGAAAGAAAGAGGCTGCAACGGTATATTCTTTGGAGCTGAAAGCGCTGACCAAGAAGTTCTTGATAAAAACAAAAAGAAGATAAAGGTGGGTGATATTTCCAAAGCCTGTTCCTTGGCGAAGGATGCAGGTATGCATGTTTGCACGAACTGGCTAGTCGGGCTGGCCGGAGAAAGCAGAAAATCGGCATATAAAACAATTGAAACTGTTGAAAAAATGCTGGAAAAAGGGTTGACGGACAGGGTGGACTATTACATATGCGTACCTTATCCGGGTACAGACCTATTCCAGAAACCTTCTTCCTATAAAGTAAAGATAAGAACTGATGATTTTTCTAGGTTCAGGGAAGATGATATATCCGTGATGGATACGGAATTTCTGACAGCGGAAGAAATTCATGAAATATGGTTCGAGGGTATGAAAAGATTTGCTGTTGCAATGAATAGAGGTAAACCATGAAATTAGATTACCTTAGCTTGGTGACGAGCAACAAAAGAAGGGAAACGGAAGAAGACCACAGAGAACTGAGGAAATTAATGCAGAGGTGGCCTGAAATAAGAGATGCCTGCAGGGACCCATATGAAAGCATAAAAGAAAGGCAGTTTGCAAGAATAAAACAACTCGTAACTCATGCTTTTAAAAATGTCCCGATGTATACCGAGAAGTACTGCGATGCTGGTTTTGAGCCCGGCGATTTAAAAACCTGGAAAGATTTTGAAGGTCTTCCCATAATGGAAAAGGATGAGCTGATAGAGGCTTTTCCTGACAAATCTTTAAGCAAACTACACGATATGAAGTTCACAACCAGAAGTTCTGGCTCATCCGGAAAATTCGCTACAATTGTGGTGTCCCCAAATGCCATATATGAGGATACTGTCCAGGGCGCTAGACAGTTTTTCTTTCAGACCGGGGGGAAATACTGTCCAGATGATGTTGTACTTTTTATTTATACTTCGCCATGGTGGACATCTTCAATAGATAGTAAGTATAAAACAGAATTTTTGCCCACAACAACCACCTCCGAAGAAGCATCCAGAGCTTTAAAACTGATTAAACCCAAAATACTTTCTCTTTACCCAAGCTATTTGAAGAAAATGGCTGGAGATGGTGTGGATATCAAGTTAAATGGAACTGAACTAATTGTTATACATTCCGAGCAATCATACAGAAAAGAAAGAGACGCGTTATCGAAAGTATTTGGCATTCCCATTTTGGATGAATACAGCAGCGAAGAGTTAACTAGAATTGCTCTCGAATGCCCGTCAAGAAATTATCATCTGGAAGAAGATGCATGTTATATTGAGATTGTTGATACCTCAACCAGAAAGCGCCTTCCAAACGGAAAGGAAGGGCTTGTGATAGGAACTAACCTTCTCAACGAGGCAATGCCTATAATACGGTATAACCAGGGTGATTTGGTGTCCATGATTGGCGCCATAGACTGTGAATGCGGAAGTAATTTTAGGGTCATAGGACAGCCAAAGGGAAGGGTCATGGACTGCATAACCACGCCCGATGGTGAAATTATACCTTCCGGCTCTTTCATGGATTTGGCATATAATTGGTATCTTGAAATGAACGTTCCCGTTCACGGGTTGAGATATCAAATAAAGCAAGATGCCAGTGGTTCTGTTAAAGTAAAGATTGTTCCGGGTAGGTACAGCCTGAACGCCGACCACATCAAGAGGATAAAGGCAAGCATGTACAATCTTCTGCCCGATAACATGTATGTTACGGTTGATTTGGTCAAAGACATACCGCCAATTGGCAATAAGTTCAGACCGGTGATATCCAGGTATTCGGGTGGTTTGAAATGAGTTCGCATTTCCAGCTTGCAAAAAAATTGGTCGAAACCAAATTAACATCTTTAAGAGAAGCTGTACCTTTCAGGCAATTTGATCCCACAAAACCCGCAGAAGTTGAAGCGAACAGATTCTATTTTGAAAGTCAGGATGTTGATAGGTTAATGGTTGTTCTTAGATCGTCAGGATGCGAGTACTACCATAAGGGAGGGGGCTGCTCTATGTGCGGCCATTATGCTGGAAGCTCCGGCAAGGATGTTAAAACAGAGCATTATATAAAACAATGGGAAAACATTCTTGACGGAAGTTCGTTCGATAAAGGTATTTTAAAGGATTTTGATCTTAACAATTACCCCATTGTCTGCATATACAATCTTGGCAGTTTTCTAAATCATTCAGAAATGCCGCCAGAAGCATCTGAGAGTATTTTTAAGTCGATTTCAGATCACCCCGGCGTTAGAAAAGTCATCATAGAGTCAAGGGCAGAGTACGTTAGGGACGACATACTGGATAGATTAAGAAGATCTTATGGAGGATTAATTGAAGTGGGGATGGGTTTGGAATCGATCAACATGGAGGTTAGGGAACTTTGCCATCACAAAAATATGCCTGACTTGAAGGTTGTCAATGATGCCATTAAGACTTTGGGAAGAAATGGCTTCAAATCATTGTTATATATAAACCAGAAACCTCCGTTCCTTACCGAAATGGAAGCTATCCAAGATGCAGTAGATTCGTCTGTGTGGGCTTATGAAAATAATGCCGATGCGGTTTCAATCGAGCCGACGTCATTGCAACCTTACACCATCGCTGATCTTCTTCACAGTATCGGGTTGTTCAGGGTCCCATGGTTATGGAGCGTAAGAGAAGTCGCAAGAGGTGTTTTAAGCCGAACTGGCGGAAATGCCGACCTCAGGATAGGAGGTTATTTTGACGAGGAGGTACTTAGCGGCAGCCAAGGAACATCCCCGGGGACCCAAAGAAATGAAATATTTCCATATTCGACTTCCAGCAACTGTGACGCGTGCAGCGATGACTTCATAAAAGGCATCAAGGAATTTAACAAAACACGCGATATTTCCCATTTGAACAAGCAGGAACCATGCGAACGCTGTTATCCTGTTTGGCAGGATTCTATAAAATTAAAAGATTCCAGAAAAATACCGCAAAGAATAATAGACACGTTGGGCGATATGTAAATGATAATAAAAAGTCTTTATTGCGATGTATGCGAAAATCTTCATTCTTATCCTAAGGGACTTGAAAATCACAGGCATTCTGAATTAGAAATTGGAGAAGTACCGATGAATATATGGACTCCTTTATATGACCTGCCAAAAGAGCATAGTTTGCAAATCGACAAAAATTCGAGGGGAGTTTCAAAGTTTTCAAGATATCTGCCTTCAGATGTTGAACCTGTTACAAGCTCCGAATGCATGACAACCACCCAAGCTATCGAATGTTGTGGCCGCGAAGTGCTAATTAAAAACGAAGGGCAGAATCCTACTGGAAGTTTTAAGGACAGAGGTATGGCTCTTCTTGTGGGCCGTTCGGTATATGAAGATAAAAATATGGTGGCAATTCCCTCTACCGGTAATGCAGCATTGTCACTTTCATACTATTCCAGAATTGCAGGAATAAAGCCCATACTCTTTGTTCCAAAAGATATCCCGAAGGGAAAGATTCCGGATGAAAAAATGAATGATGTCATAATATGCGATGATCTTGTTGATTCCTATGAAAAATTTTTTGAATTTTGCAGAAATAACCCTAAGGTATACAATGGGTTCCCGGCAAGTGACATTTTTTATTTGCAGGGACTAAAAACTTTGGCCTATGAAGTTTATTTGGATATGGGAAATACTGTTCCGGACTGGATCTTTTTGCCCTGCGGAAGCGGTGGTAACATTGTGAGCCAGTATCAGGGATTCAAAGACTTGGTAGACATGGGATTTTCTAAGAAAATCCCTAGATTCGTTTCGGTTCAGATAGAAGGCGCAGACCCGATAACAGTTGGTCATCTTAAAGGAAGTAGTAATGCGGTGGTTCTTAAGGATCCTGTAAAATCGAAGGCAGGTGCAATTGCATCTGACACCTGCTTCAACTATGGGAAAATAATGAGGATATTAAAAGCCACTGAAGGAAAAGCGATCTCAGTAACTGACGCAGAAATTGAGAAATCCGGAACTTTAAGCGATTATTACGAATTCTCTTCACGTTCGGTGTTCGCAGCTTTCAATAAACTTAAGAATGATATAAAACCCGATGAAAGAGTTTTGTTAGTCGGAACCGCTCGGAAAAGAAATATTACTTAGCCTATAAATGCCTTTCAGTAAATTCTTATCATCGCTCCATCGCTAAGTTTATAATCCAATCCTACTGGTTCTCCGTCGTATTTCGCTGTCTTACCCCAAATCTTTGCGGTTTTGAAAAATTTATAAGTTCCGGTCCTTTTCAGCAAATCGCTAACTGTGAACTCATCTTCAATAAAAACAACTGGTGGAAGTACCGTTTTATTCTTGTTATCAAGGAGGTATACTCTTTTGATGCCGAGAGTTTCGTATACCGCCTGTTTTATCTCTGCCTCATTACTATATTCTATCGACCTCAAATTTGTTGGTGGTTTTTCTCTTCTATGAACTATTAATGCAGGTTTGTATATCTTTACCCTACTTTCATCGCCCTCCATTGTCTTATTATCTTTCAGGCCTATTGCTGCCTTCTCAAGTTCATACTGCAAAACAAGATATTCTTCTGGATAATTTATAGTCATTAAAAGACCATCAGTTGTTCTTATAAGTGAAAATGATCTTTTGTCATATTCGAAACAGCCTTCAAACAATGGTGGCATTTCTACCATGTAAATTCTCACATCATTGTAAGACATCGTGCCAATAACGGGTTGGGTTGTAGTAAATGGGTAATCCGCCACTTTTGCTCCTGCCCTTGTGTATTTATTCAAGAATGTACTTTTTCCCGAATTCGGAGTGCCTAGAATTAACATCTGAGGGCTTTCTTTTCTGAATGAAAACCCGCTCGCAGAGCCTCCTCTCTTGGTGCCGCTCATTGAACTAATTGAACTTTCAAGTTGTCTTGTAAGGTCTGCACGAATATTCTTATAATCACCCACAGACCAAGGTATTTCATCCAATAATTTTCTTAATTCTTTACATCTTTCAGAACTATTTTTTCCTTTAAGTCTTTCTCTGATCTCTCTTTTTACGACATCTATTGGCTTTGGCATGTTTAATCACTTGTCTGCAACGCAATATTTTATTTAAATATAATTTTTTTAAACATATCATTCAATCACAAGTAGCAAAATTATGGATTTTGTGTGAAAAGTATGCCCCGGCCGGGATTTGAACCCGGGTCACCGGCTTTCTTCGTGAAGTCATTGTTCCGCCAAGGCGAAACTCATACCTTTCGAGATTCCGAAAAGCACCCGAAAGGCCGATATCCTTGACCGGGCTAGACTACCGGGGCATGATATTAATACATTAAACGTATAATCTTATTTATAAGATTAAATTTCTATATCTCTCGATCTGAGCCATCCTGAGGCAGCAGA
>CAYGVQ010000030.1:0-8152 GCA_964353515.1 uncultured archaeon | reverse complement strand
TATAATTATTAAAAGTGAAAAAGTTTTAAATAGATAGTGTAACTATAGTGAAAAATTTATTAAAATTGTATTTTTATTATGGAAATTATTTTGGAATGTGATAGTAGGTCTCAAACCATTCCGCAACACTTTTGCCTGCCTGATCAGTGATCCATTTATCATACAACTTGGCGCCGCCATTAGCGGCAAAATATGTAGCCGTGGCAGCCAATAATCCTATTCCGATGCCTTTCAGAAACTTTCTCTTGAATTCGGGTTTCACAGGATCCATTTTCTCATCTTTTGGGATAAACCTGGCACCATTTTGGTTTGGTCCAGCCGCTGATATATTTCTCGAAGGCGTTCCTATCTTTGTCATATTTGTATTTGAAGTTCAGGCGGTCTCCTACATGAGCATTTTCTATCGGCTTCTTAGATGCAAGCACAACGTCTATTGGTACTGAGGACTCTGTCATCGATTCCATGAACCCAGGAGGCGGGTCAAGGGAATCTCCTGCGTTTTTTCGTATAGTCATCTCCACGATTTGATACCCATTTTTATTGTATAGATCAGAAATAACGCCTTTGCCTTTAGCTCTGGTGTCGGATATCGTGTCTTGGCAAGCCATGCTGCCGATAAGAGCTGCATATAATCCAAGATTTCTTAAAATTCTACCACTTCTCATAACCATCGATTTATTATTGATAAGTGAAAACTATATAAAGATTTCTGGTAACTATTGTGAAAATTAAATTCAGCCGAATTTGTGGCGAAGCCGAATTTTTATAACAGGAGGCAGAATATATTATCATGGGGAAAAATTGGAGAAAGGCGCAGACGGAAGCGATCACGCTTGTCATGATATCGGGCATAATCATCGCGTTGGTCGGCGTTGCCTACATGTGGGGCAAGCCCATGATAGACAAGCGCTCGGTCATCACCGAGTTCACTTCCGCCGTCCGCTTCATGGAAGACCTCGACAAGAAAATCGTTGACATGGCCGGCTCATGCTCTTTCGCCGGCGCCTGCGAGGATTCGCTGGTCCTGCCGGGTCCGGGCCTCATAACGCTCAACGACACGTCCAATACCATAATTTACACCATAAGGGTTAACCAGCCGCTGATAACGAAAGGCGAGGTCCTGTTCAATACCGCCGACAACAACTCTTTCGCACGCTACGGCGAAACGCCGGGCGTCATAAGCCTTAAAGGCGAGAGCGTGCAGCCAGGCATATACTCCCTCATCTTCTCGCTGCGCTACAGGGAGCTTGACAGCGACGAGCCGTGGAAAGGCTACAAGATACAGCTTCTGAAGTCTGGCAGGACGGACGGCAACAGCAAGATCATGTTTTCGTACGAAGGCCCCGAAACCCAGCCGGGCGCAGCGCATAACTACGGAGACCTTATAATCTCGAAAATCAAAGTGCAGCCGATATGATTGCGAAAGCCAAGGGTCAGATACTCGTTTTCGAGCAGGTTCTGATTTTCAGCATCGGGGTCGTGATACTCATATTATCTCTTTCGCTTTTCATGATGTACCAGAACTATTACCTGTCCACGACAACGCAGGACCAGCTGTCAGAGGTCAAGGAATACGTCCTTTCCAGCATAATAAAAATCACGAGCGAAAGGGATATGAACGCCTCCTTCGTGCTTACCATACCCAAAACCGTGGGCAGCACCTTTTACAAGATAAGCCTTTCCAACAGCGGCCTTAACATAACCCTTGAGCCGGAAGGCAAAGCTGGCGATTTCTCCACGCTTTGCGGCCTTAACGAAAGCTTCAATTTCACGGGAAGGGTTGTAAGCGATATGGGCAAGGTGGTAGTTTACAAGAGAGACAATTGGATTATACTTGACACCAGGTAAGCAGAAAGTTCGTTATTCTTATAATTTATAAGAAAACAAAGTCAATTATTATACAAGCAGCCATAGCGAGGCGAATTTTCCATGAAGGTAAGAAAGCTGAGGATTGCGAGGCCCTTCGAGGCGGAGAAAGGAAAGCCCAGCACCCACGCAAAAAAGATAATAAGGAAGCTCAAGCGGGGTTATCTGGCCCACAAAGAGCTGATGAGAAAGTCTCCGTTCTATCCGTCGAAAGACATGTTTGTTTTCGGCTATGAAAAACAGGCGGCAGCACCGCCTGCGCAGATAATCGCCGAGAAGGTGGTGGTCAAAGAAACGTCAAGCGGCATACAGATGGAAATCCCCAAGGTCCCGGCCCCCCTGACAACGCCGCTGTCCAGCGAGGAAAAAGAGATGCTGAGGACCATAAACGTGACGTATCCCCTCGTCCCCGAAAAGCCGGGGCCGTCAGAAAAGGTTTACGCATACGCCAGAATAAAGTGGGAGCCTCAGACCCATGAGCTGGTGTATTCTGTGGTGGAGCCCTACATAACCGACAAGGACAGGCGTGTGATAGAATACGTCAAAAAGGAGCTCGAAGAGCGGCTGGATATAGATTTCATGAGGCTCGGAGAAATACGCGCTAAAGAGCTGCTGGTGGGGGAGATAAGGAACATAATTTCAAGGGTGAAGGGCGCTGATCCAGGGAAAATTGACATAATAAAATATTACGTGCAGAGGGACATAATTGGTCTCGGCAAGATCGAGCCCATGATGAGAGACAAGGACATAGAAGACATCTCATGCGACGGAGAAAAGATTCAGCTGTATATCTATCACCGCAACTCGCTTTTCGGCTCGCTGATAACGAACGTAGTTTTCGAGAATGGTGACGAGCTTGATACCTTCGTGATGAAGCTGTCGCAGAAATGCGGCAAGTCCATTTCAGTAGCCGAGCCTTTGGTCGAGGGCTCGCTCCCGGACGGTTCCAGAGTCCATGCAACTCTCGGGACAGACATCGCCAGGCGAGGCTCGAATTTCACCATCCGTAAATTCACCAAGGCGCCGCTTACGCCGATACACATGATGGAATACGGCACGCTCGATTCAATGCAACTCGCATATCTCTGGCTTGCAATTGAAAACCGCAAGTCGATACTCATTTCTGGCGGGACAGCCTCGGGCAAAACGTCGCTTCTAAACGCGCTCTCGCTCTTCATAAGGCCCAGCATGAAAATCGTTTCCATTGAGGACACGCCTGAGTTAAACCTGCCGCACCCGCACTGGGTTCCTGAAGTTGCGAGGACGCCGATATCCGAGGGCAGGAAGACAGGAGAGGTCAGCCTTTTCGACCTGCTTAAATCATCTCTCAGACAGAGACCGGATTACATCATCGTGGGAGAGGTAAGGGGCATTGAGGCCTATGTCCTGTTCCAGCAGATCGCTACAGGCCATGCAGGCCTCGCCACCATACACGCAGCGAACCTGCCGCAGCTTATCGACAGGCTTACCACACCTCCTATCAGCCTTCCGCCCGGCCTTATACAGAACCTCGACATACTCGTCTTCCTGTTGCAGGTCAAGTCCAGAGACCGTTACTTAAGAAGAGTGAACCAGATTCTTGAGGTCACCGGCCTCAAAGGGGACAAACCGACTACCAACGAAATCTTCAGGTGGAAACCGGTTGATGACAAGTTCGAGACCATTGAAAAAAGCCAGGTGCTTGAGCACATTGCCAGATCCATAGGCCTCACCGAAGCCAGCCTGAAGGAAGAGCTTAGGACGAGGAGAAGCATACTTGAATGGATGCAAGAGAAGCGCATGTTCGATTACAGGGAAGTTTCCAACATAATAAACGGTTATTACTCAAACCCGGAAAGGATAGTGGGCCTTGTCGAAGGGGCATAAGGAGGAAAGGCATTTGCTTTTTAGGGCACTTTAACAAATGACTGGTTATGTTTGAAAAAATAGCCTACAAACTTTTCGGAAGGGTTGCGGATTCATATGTCGATTATTTTGATGCGCTCAACTCCCAGCTGAAGCAGGCCAGCATGAAATACTCTGTTGGCGAGTATGTTTCGATGCTGATGTTTTCATCCTTTTTAACTTTCGTCGTCGTCATAATGGCAGGGTCGTTTTACATAACCATAACGACCACATACGCCTTCTACTCTTACACGCTTTCGATAATCCTGGCCTTCGCTGCGACAGTCGGGATTTTTGCGCTGGGCTATTATTATCCCTCCATGAAGGCCAAGGGCCTGCAGGGCAAGATAAACAAGACCCTTCCCTTCACGATCATATACATGGCAACGGTCGCTTCTTCAGAGATGAACCCCGCTGAAATTTTCAAGATCGTCTCCCTGAAAGGAGGGGAGATAGGCAAGGAATGCGAAAGGGTATACAGGGACATCAGCATGCTGGGGATGGACGTGTCGACAGCGATAACAAAGGCAGCGAACCGTACGCCTTCAAACAAATTTGCAGAGCTGCTGTGGGGCATGCTCTCCGTGATAAAAAGGGGAGGAGATCTGGGCGAATACCTCTCGGACAAGGCCAAGGAATTCATGGGGGATTACAGGCGCTCGCTCAACGAGTATTCCAAGCAGATAAGCTTCTACACGGAGATCTACATAACGCTGATAATAGTAGGGACACTGTTCTTCATCGTACTTTCATCGATAATGTCGCCTCTGGTAGGAGGAGACATACTGCTGGTGCAGACTTTCCTTGTGTTCTTCTTCATACCCATGATATCGGCGGGCTTCCTGGCGCTGCTCAAGAGCCTTTCGCCGTCGGAGTGATGTTATGGAAAGAGAGAGAAAAATAGTCTTCATCTCGCTTCTGGTGGCGGTATTGCTGATAAGCATATTCGCCTTCCTTACGCAGGACGTGGGCATAATAGTCAATGTCGGCGTCATCGCCCTTTTCATAGTCATTACGCCGCTTTTCCTCATCAAATACACGGAGTTCCTGTGGATAAAAGCCGTGGAGAGGGAGTTCCCCGCCTTCATACGCGATCTCGCCGGCTTTAAGCGTTCGGGCATAACGCTTTCCGAAGCCATTAAAATGTCGAGCAAAAACAATTACGGCAAACTTACGCCGGAGGTCCAGAAATTTTCCAACCGTTTGTCCTGGGGCGTTCACTTCCTGCGCGCGCTTGAAATATTCGCAAAGCGCTTCAAGGCATCAAGGCTTGTAACGGAAGTCCTCGGCATACTGAAGGAGTCGTATCTGTCCGGCGGCAACATTTCCATAACGCTGGACTCGCTTTCTAGGGACATGATAACGTTGAAGGAAATAGAGGAGGAGCGCAAATCGATTGTCCGCCAGCATGTCATGATAATGTACGGCATATTCTTCATGTTCGCTGCGATTTCCATAGCCATAATAACCGTTCTTGTACCCATGATGACCCAGACGCAGGCAGCCGGGGTGGGGGGCATGGCATCTCCGCTGGCGCTGTCTTTTGCGAATCCCTGCGAAAAGTTTTACATCATACTGCCTTGCGGCCTGTTTGACGTGGTGTGCGCGTCATTCTCCGTGTCGCCGGGCATAGGCTGCTATTATTTTTCGCTGTTCTTCACCATCCTTATAATACAGGCGCTGTTCATGGGTTTGATATCAGGGCAGCTGGGAGAGAATTCCATAATTGCGGGCATGAAACATTCGCTCATAATGCTGGCAGCTGTTTTCATAATATTCATGTTCATGATAAAGAGCGGCCTGCTGCCATTATAACCTGCCAGCTATCTTATTGCGAGGGCATGTTATATAAAAGCGCGCTTCAATAAAAATTATGGACTTGCTTCAGGAGTATTTTCTGAACCCCATACTCTCGAACGGCTGGTTTAACCCGGTGAATTCGATAGCGTATGGCATAATCTTGGTAGTAGCCGTTTATCTTGTTTTCAAAATGCTGAAAAAAATGCAAATAAAGATAGATCGCTATTTTCTGTACGCCATCCTTCCCTTTATTTTATGGGCGGCGGTTACGCGAGTCCTGCACGACGCTGCTTATTACGGCGCGCTGACTGGAGCGATAGGCGAGTTCTTTTCGCTTCCTATCTTCCCCACGCCAGGCTCGTATTTCATCACTTTCACCGTCGCTCTTATAGCCCTGTTTATTTCTTTGCTCTTACAGAAATACGCCAAACTACCTTACTGGAAGGTAATGCTTGTCATAGGTTTGGCCCTTGACGCCATAAATTTCGCTTTGCTACCCACGATTGATCCCCTTTCAATGCTCATGGTTCTTGGCATAACAGGCTTGTGGGCATCGCTGTTTGTGCTTCTTTACAGGTTCTCTCGAAGCACGAACTTCGCTTTTCTTAAACAGCTTTTCACCCTTGAAAATTCGCTTTTGCTCTCCGCGCATATGCTGGATGCGAGCGCGACCTACGTGGCGATGACCTTCTTCGGCTACGCTGAGCAGCATCCTCTTCCAAGGTTTCTGATTGAGCTGTCGAATCCTGCTGCCATGTTTTTGCTTAAGATAGTGGTTTTAATCCCCGTGCTTTGCATAATCGACCGCTATTCGGAAAAAGGAGACTTCAGGAACTTTTTGAAGATCGTGATACTGGTTCTTGGTCTAGCCCCTGGTCTAAGGGACATGATAAGACTTATGGCTGGGGTCTAGGGTCTAAGGAGAGGTCTACTCTCTCGGCCAGCAGACATCCTTGAAATTAACCTGCGTGTCTTTGGTGTCCCATTTTGAAAAAATGTATGTGGCATTTGCGAAAACCATGTACGTCTTTTTCGGCGCGCTCAGGGACGTTTTGAGCTTTTTGTAGCTGCAGAAAGCGGCTTTGGATTCATAGCCTGTTAGATCGAAGGTATATACATAGTGATTTTGATACACACCGGTGCCCTGGCTGCCGCCAGAGTAACTTTTGGTGCATAGCTGGGTCGTGCTGAACGGCTCGAAATCCATCGGCACGTAAAAGGTAACATTGCCTCCTGTTATGAGAGTATTTTTGAACCACGTGCTTGTCAGATTGAAGCCAACATAGAACGGCGAGTCTTCCTTTATCGGCTGGTCCATCGAACCCAGATTAAGGCTTGCAGGAGCTGTTGAAATGAGCGATTGCTTCGTCCCTCTTTCCAGCTTGTTCTCAAGCGACAGCCTCTTCCATTCATCACTCGATATGAAATCCATCTGCAGGTTGGAAGTCGCCTCGTATTCGTATGTTATGTTTATAACAAAAGGTATGAACATCTCCCTTACGCTGTGCTCCTTCCCGCCCAGAACACCGAAATCACGCCACGCGGTGCTCTCGAAATCTGCACAGCTCATTTTTCCTATCAGGAAAACCGGCACAATGTTCTGCCTTTCTATCTTGTTGCCGGTCCCTAAAATGCCTGCCATGTCAACCGTATATTTATACCAGGTTTTATCGTATTTGTCCTTTTCAGGCAACTGCGTCATATTAACTATACTTGTCGCGTCCTTGCCTATCTTGAAATCCCGTATGTTGGTCAGGATGTTGACATTGACGTTTTTCGCATCGAATATGCCCCTGTTCTCGAGTTCTATCTCTATCATGAAGGGCTCGTCTATGTAAATTGACTGGACCTGGAACTTCCGTATTTCTAGGCCGTACGCACCCTCAACGCCAAGTTCGTTCTGGGCATAACTGCCCTGTGTTATTTGCTGCGCATATGCCACGGGATTCGTGAACAGCAGCCACGACTGGCCGAATGTCATCTGGAACTGGGCGAACATATCGCCTATCGGTTTCATGAATTCCGTAACGGTATTGTGAATTGTGGGCCACCATTCTCCGAAGAAGGCGACGCCCATCGTCTGCTGGCCTGCGCCCAAGCCGAATACAATGAAGCCTACTATCAGGATGATTATGCCCATCCATGGTCTTGTTTCTGCCGGCGTGGTAAGGCCTGCCACTAGGCCGAGCACCCACACCGCGCTGAATACTATGCCTCCTGTTCCGCTGAAGAAGCCGCCGACAAAGGCGAAGCCGCCTGTAAGGGCGCTGCCGCCCATGAACATGAGCATTATGAACACAAAGATTAGTTTATCAATCATTTCATGGCTTTCTCCTGAGCCCTTTCCCATGAGACCCAACGCCCTTGCAACGCTGTGTTTTTCTGTGGCAACAGGCAGCACGACAAAGAAAGCCAGCGTAAGCCAGCCCAGTTCTCTTGACTGGAATACGCCCGCTCCGAAAGCTCCGAAGATGAAAATAGCTATGAAAAGGCCGAGCAGAACCCTGAAGAACGATTCTATGAACTCGTATGGCTTCCTGGTCTCGAATTCGATCTTCATCGAGAAATAAGAACCGAAGGCCAGGAACAGCAGCAGCAGGTT
>CAYGVQ010000029.1:0-9065 GCA_964353515.1 uncultured archaeon | reverse complement strand
GCTTTCGCCCGAAAGAATGGGAAGTCTGCGTGGGCGCGCTTCTCACGCAGAACACGAACTGGAAAAACGTTGAGCGAGCGCTGGACAATCTGGCAAAAAACGGCATCATAACCCCTCAGGCCACGCTTAAAACGAAAAAACAAAAACTCGAAGAAAGCATAAGGCCGTCCGGCTTCTACAGGCAGAAGGCAGAACGGCTGAAAGCGATAGCGAAGTTTGTTCTGAAATTCGGCAGCTTCGAGAATTTCCAAAAGAATGTCGGAAGAAGCGAACTTCTCAAGGTCAAGGGCATCGGGCCTGAAACCTGCGATTCCATCCTTCTGTACGCCTGCGGGCGGCCGTATTTCGTCATAGATGCCTATACCAAAAAGTTCGTAAAACAGCCCGGCATAAAACCCGGTATAAAAACAGCGGAGGACTACGAGGGTCTGCGCAGCTATTTTGAAGGCAACCTTCCAAAAAACATTTCGCTTTATAAAGAGTTCCATGCCCTGATAGTCGAATGGGGCAAGCGGAGACCTAGAAAGTAGAACAACAAACCAACAAATAAAATAAAGTATATAATTATTAAAACACAAAGTTAGAATATGAGGGTTATTTTGAAAACGTTTTGTATGTTTTTGTTCTTTATTCTATTCTTTCTAACTCTACCAGAAATCGTGTTTTCACTTGAGATGTGTTCTGACTTCGAAGGTGGTAGTTACCAAAATTGTTTGTGTTATGCTTGTAACTCCTATGGGTCGGGAGATGACTGTGTTGATTGTGGGTGCACAACCCGATGCACTGCAGGCACGTACGGCGCATCGTGCAATCAGGGGGCTCAGCAGACAGGAGGCGACCCAAATTATTGCCAGAGGTGCTCAGATGATTGTGCCACCTGCGAGTGGGTCAATCAGAATGATAATCAAATTTGTGACCAGAAGGATGGCGGAGACGAACACTGCAAAGGCAAACAATGGTGCGATTTGGCATGCAGCTCAGGTTTGTGCAATTCACTCACCAGCTGCCAGTGCGATCTGAGCAAATGCGGTGCAGAATGCGTCACAGGTTCTGACTGCAATTACTGTTCGGGCGATACAAGATATTACGATAATTCTTGTACAGACTGCGGTTGCAGTAAGCAATCGGAGGATTGCACAAGCAAATATCTTTGCATGCCTAGTTTAACTTATTACTTGAAATTTAATTTAGATTGCTATCAAGATGGAACCTGTGGCTCAGGCTCTGGTAATCCTAAATGCGGTGGACCATACACGCCAGGAGATTTCGTTGATTGTGCCGATGACTGTTCTGGTGCATGCCCTGGTTGCATGTTTCATGACCATTACTGTTCTGGTGTGAGGTGCAGTGATTATGATAGTGGTACTGGGTGGTGCTGCGCAACAAGCGGAGGCGGTGCTCCCAATTGTAACAGCTATGATGGCCCTTATAATCCTGACTTAGCCACAGGGGTATGCGCAGGCGGAGCCTGCTGCACCGGTTGCGGCCAGCAGTGGGCTGTTGGAAGCGGCGACTGCACAGGAGAACAGTGCAAGACAAATTGTTGCGGAGATGACAACTTTGAAAATTATAAAACAAGGCAGTGCTTTTCTGGCTGCACCACCTATCCAAGTGACCGTGCATGTTGTAATAGTGTTGGTGACTGCGTTTACTCAGGCACGTGTTATGACCAAGGCACGCAATGCGGCCCCCCTGCATGGGATCCGAATTTGGTTGTTTCATGCACTTCAGGTTCATGGTCCTTTATCGAAAACTGTGCAGCAAAGCCGTCAACTGATACTGACGGCGGCGATGTCCCTCTAACCTTGGGAACATGCAGGGATTATACAGGTTGTTCAGCAGGAGCTTGTTCCTCTGTAAACTATAATGACGTCTGCACATCAGCGACGCAGCTGACCGAATATTATAATTCCGGCGCTTCATGTCCGAGCAAAACTTACACTTGCACTAATTTCGAGGTTCTGGCGAGTGACTCGGACGGCGGCGACAATCCATCGTCAAACGGCCAATGCACGTCAGGTACATCCGCAGGATGTTCTTCAGGTGCCTTCTCCACATCGCCAGGCACAGGAGGCGGAAGCGACCAGTGCATTGGAACGTGCGGAACTGGAACAAATTCCTGTGTTTACAGGGAATTTTACCCCTTTGATTCAGGAGACGGATGTCTGGGCGCTGATTCTTGCACGTCTAAGGATTATGATGCCGATACCAACAGCAACACATGCCAGTCATGCGCTGGTATAAATCGCTGGAGCCTTGGCGGGATAGCGAACTGCTGCGGCGACGATTCAAGCGAAAATGTCAGGACAGTCCAGTGCGACGGCTATGCATGCCCGCTTAGCAGCAGCGGTGACGCATGCTGCGACCAATTAACCGACTGCGTATGGAGCAACACATGCTACAGCAGCGGGGCTGCCCATCCCACGCAGGCGGGCGCAGCCTGTTCCAGCGGCACATGGAGGGACATTACAGCCCCTGACACGGTGATAAACCCCGACGGTGGGGATTTCACCGGCAGCAACGAAACCACCTTCACTTTAGCATGCTCTGATACGGGCGGGGCCGGCTGCGGGGAAACGAGGTACAGAATCGTCGACGACGGGCAGCAGGGAACGCTCTGCACGGCCTACGGCAACCTCGACAGGGTTGCGACCACATGGCCTGTCACGGACAAGGTTACCTGCCCCTTCGGGCAGATATGCAACAAGAGAGTCTGCTTCGCCAGCCGGGATAACGCAGGCAATACGGAAGCGATGAATGTCAGCGGCATTTTCCATCTCGAGACAAACGCATGCCAGGGAAGGGTATGCGGACAAACGTGCTTGTTCACACCTGGCGTATGCCCAGGCCCCAATTTGGCTTGTTATCCTAACGGTGGCTGCCTTCTCAATTGTACAGTGCCCAGCCCGCCACTTGGTTCTACAAGGACATGGAACAACGCGAACTGCGGAAGAACCGGTGTTTACAAATGCGGAGTCAATTCTATTTGCAGCGGAAGCCTGACATCATGCACCCTAGGAGGAAGTTCCACACAAGTCACAGGGGACTGGACCTCTTACACTTATCCGTCCGGTTCCTATGGAGTCGGTGGAACATTCCAGATAAGCCTGGGCGGGGTTACAAGAAGCCCGGCCGGCTTCACGATCCTGTCAGAATGCCTTGTTGCAAAATCGGACGGCAGCAAGGTAACTTTCAACAACTGGGGGACTGACGTCACGTTCCAGTATACCGTGCAGGCAGGCGACCCTGAAGGCGTATGGACAGTCGACTACTGCGGCCTCTGGTCTGACTTCTTATTGAACAGCGGATGGTCTTTGAAATCCGACAACACCGACCACCAGTTCACAATCGACAAATCGCCGCCTTCCATAACCATAAACAACCCCAGGCAGAATGACGTATATAATGTTGACTTCACCGTCAGCGCCACAGTGACGGACACGTATTCCGCGATAGACAGGGTTTACTACCGCTGGCAAAACGCCTCAGGCAGCGGCCCCTGGACGCAGATGACGCTGAACGGAGCGGTCTACACTGCAAATTTCGACATTGACACGGTAGCGGATGGGGTATACTCTATAAGCGTAATCGCCAACGATTCCGTCGGCAACTCCGGCAGCGCCGTGGTGAACAACGTCCGCATAGACAGGGTGCCTCCCGACATCACCATATTCAGCCCCGTGCCAGGATGGTACAGGTCCGATTTCGCGGTTACAGCAAAGGCGACCGATAGTCAAGGTGTTGACACCGTCCGCTACAGGTGGGAAAACGCAGGCGGCAACGGCGCCTGGACAAGGATGACGCTCGACTGGTCAGGCAACTACACCGCCAGCTTCAGCGTGACTTCTGTCCCTTCCGGCAACTACACCTTCAGGATATGGGTCAACGACACCATGGGCAACATCGCGCAGGACACGGTCAGCAGGGTAGGCATAGATTATACAGTACCAACATCCGTCATGACCAAGCCCTGGCCCCCGGGCTCGTTCATCATGAGCCCGAAGTTCAACATATCGTGGAGCGGCAGCGACGCGCACAGCGGCATAAAATGTTATTACGTTACTTTTTGGTACTGTGACCAGAGGACAGGCCTGTGCGCTGACAGCCAGTACAATATCAGCTTCCCTGGCGGGCAGTGCACCAGCCTTGTCCAATACGAATTCGACACGTCGAAAGAAACGTTCTGGATAAGCGATCCCAACAACTACACGTTCTTCTTCAAGTCGCTCGCCGTTGACAACGCCGGCAACATGCAGGCTAAAGCCGCGTGGGACACGAACGTGACGATATACATCCCGAAACTGGTGACGTTCTCCGCCACGGAAAACACGACCAAGGCGAACATCAGGAACGGCGGGAAAGTCGCGAATAACAGGGTCGTCATCATAAGCGCGAAGGCGAAGCCGGATGTAGCCGGCAACCTGAACATAACGGTATATTACACGAACCACACGCTAGGCGCGCCGCCGACCCAGTGGTCCTCCACGGTCTGCCGCAACGTGCGCGAATGCAACGCTTCGATAGCGATATCCGTCAGCGAGAGCGAGGTCAGGAAAGAGGTCGATTACTACATCTACGCCGAGAATTCCACGCAGATGAGCGAATACCTGCCGCCCAACGCGCCGACCGGCTACTTCTATTACACTGTATACAACCATTCCATCTGCAATTTCCTTGTTATCAACGAGTTCAGGACGCTACTCGGCTCGAGCGATTTGATCGCTCTGGAAGTCAGGAACATCAACGACAGGTTCGACAACGTCACGCTCCAGCTGCTGCCCAGCATGGGCAGGTTCCTGGAGACCAATAATGACACAATGAACATAGTCCTGCTGCCTCAGGAAGAGAAGATCATCTACGCGAGAATCGTAGCTTCCGCGAACGACTTCCCGCTCACGGTGGTCGGGGCTTCAGAGGTCGACCTCGAAATCCGCGACGAGGACACCATACAGGTCGTTATAGGCTTCCCGCCCAACTTCTACGAGCTGAGCGATGCTGCAGCGATAGTCCTCGTCCTGCTGGCTGGCCTGATTTATCTGAAATTCGTCAGTAAAAAACGCTAGAAACCAGAACTAGAATTCTGCCTTGAACCTGAGAAAGCCCGCGATTCCGCCCAGATGCAGGAACTGCTCGCCCAGCTCGTGATCGCTGCCTATTATCACAACCCGTCCTCTCATTCTTTCCTCGGCTTCCATCAGCTTCTCGAAGGCGTCAAGCTTCTGCTGCGAGACGAACAGCGTCTCGACCGCGCCCATCGCTACAGCCTTCGCTGTCTCTGCCACGCCGTAGACCACGAGCCCGTCGGTCTTCATGCGCCTCAGGATTTCATTGACGTATCCGCTTTCCTGCGCGATGCGCGTCTCTTTCAAAATGCGGTTCGCCGACTTCTTCAGGATCTCGTGCACGCCGTTTATGCCCGTCGCGCTCGCATGCTCCAGGATGATTTTGCGAGCGAGGTCCTTGTCCTTCGCATTTATGTATTTCAGCAGATTCTCGCGCTCGAAGCCAGGCCCAGCGAGGACGATCGTCTGCACCTCCTGGCCCTTCAGATAGGAAATTATCTTGTCGTAATACTCTTCCATGTTCTCCTTGTCATAATTCGTAATGCTTGCCTTCATCTCTATGCCCGACTCCTTGAGCAGCGCGAAGTCGGCGTCTTCCCTGTCCAATACGCAGATGAGCAGCAGCGGCTTCTTCGTTTTTGCCTTCTCCAGCCTGTCGAGCTGATGCGCCTTCCATCTCTCCTTCTTGATCGCGAGGACCGAATCTGCCTCGATCTGCAGCGAATGGTGAGCCTGTTTCGGCACGTCGTCAGGCCCCTCGACGATCGGCCCATTAAGCCTCAAAACCCCCGTGTCGCTCTTCAGCTCCATCTTCTCCAGCTTTATGGTCAGCGTCATCGGCCGCTTGTCTCCGTATTCGTATTCTCCGCCGCTCTTGATCGACGTTTTCCTGAAAGTCTTAGAGGTAACAAGATCCCCTATCTCCAAGATATGCTCCAGATGCCACAGGTCTTCCAGCGCTTCGACCTGCACCTTGACCTCCTGCTCCTTCATGTCCCTGCGGATAAGCTTCATTCGCTCCCCCTTTAATCTATTCGGCAGCAGCCAAAATAAAGATTTAAAGCATTATTCCAATAAGAATTAATATGGACGAGTTCATCGTTTTGCTCGTAATCGCAGTCGTGATTATAGGCGCCTTCATGGTGATAGGCACGCCCCTGGCCAACTGGGCGACAGGCAACTGGACAGGAGGAACGACAGGTAACTTCAAGACACTTGCTTCTTTCGACCTGGGCAAGGTCGGCCTGTCCGAGAGCGAGGTCTCGAGGACGGCGAAATTCGGCTCTTTCACCTTGGGCCAGACGCAGGCAGATACGCTGAAGGAGATGGCGAGCGTCGGAGTGACGCAGGGCTATTTCGGCTCTGATCCGAAGAAGTTCGACATCAGCGTCGGCCAGAACGTGCTGAACAATCTGAAGGACGTCAAGCTTTCCTTTGGTATGGGTGAAGCGAATCTCTACGGCAACCTCATAGTCAAATGGAACGACAAGGTCGTTTTCGACAAGCTCGCGAATCTCAACCGCTACGACATCATAATCCAGCCCGGCGAAGTCAAGGAAGCGAACACGCTCGAAATCGCCGCGGCGAATCCTGGCCTTTATTTCTGGGCAGCGACCTCATACACTCTAGAGAGCTTCAAGGTCGCGGCAGAATATGGGCCTGAGAAGTTCGTTGCCTTCAAGATCTACTCGAACGAGATCGAGGCCTGGAACAAGGGCATCCTCCGCTTCTACACGACCAGCGGCCAGGCCGGCGAGATACGCGTCAAGCTCAACGGCGTGGACATATACAGCTCGGCAAACCCGGAGCACCTTGTCGAGGAGGAGTATGATTACTCCGAGTTAGGCAACGCCATAAAGATCGGCGACAACATCCTGGCCTTCAAGTCGACCAATGTTTTCGAGCTGGACGACGTCGAGTTCGAGATTCGCCTGTCCAGCGGCGCGGCCGTTAAGGAGCGGGATTTCAACGTGACAAGCGCTGACGTCAGCATGATGGCAGGCAACGATAAAGGCAGGATCGAATTCACCGTCGACAGCGTCTACCGACAAGGGGTATTGAACATAAAGATAAACAACAACCAGCTGAGCGTGCAGACCGTGAGAGAAGGCAAGAACACGATAAACTTCGATGGCAGCGACGTTGTCGAGGGAGCGAATACAGTCTCCTTCGCCGGCACGGGCAGCTGGGACATTTCGAACGTAAAGGTGGGCATAGCCTACTAAGCGAGCGCGCATTTCTATGGCTGAGTGCGAGGTCTGCGGCAAGAGCGTCGACTTCTCAAAACGGGCTGAGATCGACGGCGTCATTCTCGAGGTCTGCGAGGACTGCGTGAAGCTCGGCAAGGAAATCGCAAGGCCGAGGCCAGTCTTCATGCCGCAGGCGACCGCGAGGGTGCCGAGGCCAGAATCCATCGAGAGCGAGCGCGAGCTCGCGAGCGACTTCTCAACAAAAATCCGCAAGGCGCGCGAGCATATGAACCTCACCCAGGACGAGGCAGCCATGAAAATCGGGATTTCGCATCTCATCTACAAGCGCATCGAGAGCGGCTTCAAGCCGGACGAGGCGACCGCGAGGAAGATTGAGCGCTTCTACAATGTTCAACTTTATACCAGTGGATAACAACAAGCAGATGCCAGCCAATTCTTATGGAAAATGTTGTTTCTTAAAGGTGATTAAATAACGATATTTTTAAATTGCTATCCTCCAAGCTTTAAGCAGGAGTGAATAAATGACCAACACAATAGTCAAAAGCAATCTTGCAAAAATGCTGGGCAATGACGAATGTGGAATGATGGGCCTTTTGATGGAAGAGAGTTTCGGCGGCAATGCAGACTGCTATGAAATTAACGGCGTATCGTATCCATGCGGCGGCACGAATTTTCATTATAAAGGCGACGGTGAAATTTTAAGATTCACAAACGACCCCCTGTCAAATTTCAACCTGCTTGCAGGCACGTTCAGGGTGGCTGTTAATCTAAAAAGAAGGGAAGAAAAAAGGGAAGAAAACGGCTTTGATAAAAAAATAGTTGAAACCTTTCTGGACAAAAGAACCCCGGAAGAAGCGAGAACAAACATAGGCGAGAGCGTAAGGCTGTTCAATGAGATCTACGACAAGGCCTGACGGGCAGACGGCGAGGAAGATCGAGAGGTTTTATAATATTGAAATTTATATCAAATGATGTTTAAACATAATTTTTTAAATTATAGTTCGAATTCTAAAACAGATTTTGATTTGAAAGAAGTTGAATTAAATGAATTTTAAAAACGAAAAAATACAAAAATACAGATTTGGATTAATAATAAAAAAATATGGATATTTTTTCTTTCTATTGGTATATTTAGTTTTAGCTTCATTGCTATCAATTTAAATTTTAATTTTTTCCCATCAACTGTTTACAATGCAACTTATATTCAAAATCAAACTAACATTTATTTGCAAAAGTGTGAAGATTGTCCTTCTGAATTTAAACCTCTTTTTTTGTATTTTAGTTTCGGTGAAACTATTGATCAGGATATTGAATTTATAATTCCTGGTGGCCAACATGGAGTGATTCATTCCAGTTCAGACAAACAAACACAAACAGTTGGGTATTGTATTTGTGAAAATAACAAAATAACTAGGTGTAGTTTATTTTGGCAATATGTAACTGAACCAAATATAGAATCAAACTATACTATTATAGATTATTCAAACCTAACATGCGAAGAAAATCCAATCCCACATGTTTAAACATAGCCTTTTAAAATAAAGTTCGAATTCTAAAGTATGAGCAAACCAAAAAGAAGAGACAAGATAATACCTGCTACTCTTAATGCTCTTTTTGCTGCTCTTGTTATTTTTTATTTGTATTTCGGAATATCATCTCTTGTTTTATTTACCGATTTGGACAGAATTGTCGATAATACGTTACTTGTTGAAATATTGATCGTTACTACATCACTAGCAGCATCATACTATTTTTTCATCAAAATCTTGAATTATTTTCATCAAAAATATGG
>CAYGVQ010000028.1:4107-9339 GCA_964353515.1 uncultured archaeon | reverse complement strand
TGGTTAAAGGCGATAGAACGGTCTTGAACTCTGATTCAAGATGATGTCGATGCTCAAGACCTATTCACTTAGTGTGTTCCAGGGTTCGAATCCCTGCCCCCGCATGAAATTAAATTTTTAAAGCCGTCGTTCAAGGATAAAGCATGACAGGGGAAAAGAAGCTTGTGGGAAAGGTGACGCACTACTTCACGAAGATAGGCGTTGCAATAATAGAACTGGAAGGTACCATGAAAGTCGGGGATGAGATTTCGATAGAAGGCGCAACAACCAACGTGGTACAGAAGGTCGATTCGATGCAGATCGAGCACAAGAACGTAAAGGAAGCGAAGAAAGGCGAATCGATTGGCATGAAAGTCGCAGACAGGGTAAGGGAAGGGGACCTGGTTTTCAAGGTTTAAACTTGGAACAGCGAAAACTTTTATACATGAGCTGATTTTAATAGTATTATGTCCTACACGCTTATCATATCCGAAAAACCCAGCGCAGCCGAGAGGATCGCCTACGCCCTTGCAGAAGGCAAGGTTGAAAAAGCGGGCAAGTCAGTCGCTTATTTCAGGCTTAAGCACGGCGGGAAGGATATCGTTGTCGTCCCTGCCGTAGGGCACTTGTTCGTGCTTGACGAGAAGGGCAAGAAGGCGAAATGGACGTATCCTGTCTTCGACGTGGAATGGAGGCCGACCTTCGACGACAAGAACAACCTCTGGGCGAAGAAATATTATTACAACATAGCTAAACTGGCTAAAGGGGCGAGCGGTTTTATATCTGCGTGCGACTACGACATTGAGGGCTCAACCATCGCTTACAACATAATCAGGTTTATCTGCGGGGCAAAAGACGGCAAGCGGATGAAGTTCTCCACGCTGACCAAAAACGATATTCTGGAAGCCTACAAAAACGCGTCCCAGCATCTGGATTTTCCGCAAATAGAGGCAGGCCTTACAAGACATATGCTCGACTTCATGTGGGGCATTAATCTTTCCCGCGCCCTTACACTTGCACTGGAAAAGGCGAACGGTTACTGGACCTTGTCCGTCGGAAGAGTGCAGGGGCCGACTCTCAGGCTTATGGAAGAACGGGAAAGGGAGATCGAAAGATTCGTGCCTGAGCTTTTCTGGACCATTGAGCTGCTCGGCCTGGTTAACGGCAAGAAGATAACTGCGATACATGAAACCGACAGGTTCTGGGAAAAGGAGAAGGCAGAAAGCGTGTTGAAAAAATGCAGCGGCAGGAAAGCGGTAGTCGAAGTGATGGAAAAGAAAATGGTAAGGCAGCCGCCTCCAACGCCTTTCGACCTTACCACGCTTCAGCGCGAGGTCTTCAACAACTTCGGCTATTCGCCCAAGATGACGCTGGACATAGCGCAAAATCTTTACGAGCATGCTCTTATTTCCTACCCTAGAACGTCAAGCCAGAAGCTGCCGCAGAAGCTCGGCCTGAAGAGCATAATCGAGAAACTGGCCGGGCAGAGAGATTACGCTGCTCTCTGCGAAAGACTGATAAAGGGAGGCAAACTCATTCCGAGGGAAGGAGACAAGGACGACCCTGCCCACCCGAGCATTTTCCCGACAGGGCTGGAGCCCGGCAGGCTTGGCAAATACCAGAGCAACATCTACGACCTCATAGTCAGAAGATTCCTTTCAACCTTCGCCGAACCAGCGCTTCGCGAAAGGATAACGGTGGTAATCGACGTTAACGGCGAAAAGTTTAAAGCCTTCGGCGTCAGGACCATAAAGCCCGAATGGATGGATTTCTACGGGAGACACGCGAAGTTCAAGGAGCAGCTGCTGCCAGAAGTGGAAAAGGGCCAGGCCGTTGAAAAGCCCTCCATCAAGATGGACGAAAAGGAAACCACTCCGCCAGACCGCTATTCTCAGGCATCGATACTCAAAATCATGGAGGACAAAAACCTCGGCACCAAAGCGACGCGCGCGCAAATCCTTCAGACGCTTTACGACAGGGAATATATCAAGGACAAGTCGATCAAAGTCACTGCGCTTGGCCTGGCCGTGGTCGAGGCGCTTGAAAAGCATTGTCCCGAGATCATATCTGAAGAGCTGACGCGGACGTTCGAACAGGAAATAGAAATGATTCAGGAGGGCAAAAGAAAGAGGGAGGAAATAATACAGAACGCCCAGAAGGAGCTGGAGAAAATCCTGAAGAAATTCAAGGAACACGAGATGCACATCGGTTCCGAGCTTAAGGAGGGGGTCAAGGAATTCCAGGAGATGGCGCATTTTGTCGGCGTCTGCCCGGCATGCAAGGGCGAGCTGAGGATAATCCGCTCCCACATGACGAAGAAATTCTTCGTCGGCTGCTCGCATTACCCGAAGTGCAGGCAGAGCTTCCCGCTGCCGCAGAAGGGTTACATATCCGCAACTGATGAAAAATGCCCGACATGCGGCCTTAACATCATTCAGGTAAAGCAGTTCAAACGCCGTCCCTGGAAGCTCTGCGTGAAATGCGGCTTCGTGAACAAAAAAGGCAAGGAGAAAAAAGAACTTCTTAAAGGAAAGATAGAAAAGAAAGACGACCAAGCCGAAATTAAACAGGAAAAAACAAAAAGTATTAGCCAAGAGAAAGGTAACTAAAAACCATCTCTCATATCCTTTGCTGTTATTTCGCCATTTTTTGTGTTAAATAGTATGTAATCTGCCCTATAATTTTTTGGGTCATCTTCAGGTTTTTTATTCGTCGGGCAGATCTTAACAGCGCAACCATCATTTATTATTTCTCTCCATCCTGAAATTTCTCTTACTTCTGGTTCTCCGTGTACATGACCTACAAAAAGATTATCGACAGGATATTTTTTCCTCCATTTTTTGGTCTCATTCATGTATTGTTCGCAATTATGAAAAAATTTTTCTCTGTTTTCTTTGTCAATGTGAAAGTATCTGTTCATAAGATTAGGTATCTGATCTATATCCTCCCATACATTCCTTTCAAAAAAAGCCAGGATTTTTAACAAGAATTTTTCAATCGGCTTTCCTATTACGCCGGGATTTGCTTCTAACTGATGGCCGTGTATGAATAGAGACTTGTATTCTGGAATGTATAGTCTGTCTTTTAATTTCCAGTGCTCTTTCATCTCGATGTCATGATTGCCGTGAACATATTTAAGTTTCCCGTATCTCATGTAGTTTTGCATTACTTTTATCAAATCAGCATATGCGCCGTTACCATACATGATGGTATCATACCTTGTTTTGCCGAGATCAAATATGTCACCGTTCAAGACAGTCAGGTCCGTATCTAGGAAGCCCCACCTCAAATATTCCCTCAACAGTTTTGGGTCTGTTGAGTTCTGCGCTCTGTCGCCCTTTCTTATTAGATGCCAGTCGCTGCTTGCAGTTATAATACACTTCTGCATGTTTTATCGTTAAAAATAAGCTTTAAATTCACAACTTTTTGGTGGTTTATTATGATAAGAATTAAGGTAAAATGTTGCCAATGATCTCTTCATACCATGTGATGCCATCCAACAAAAGACCGTCAGAATTTTCAGAACCAAGGAAATGCATCTTGTCAGGAAGGGATTTTTTAGAATTAAGCAGGGCTTTCAGCGGCTCATGAGAAACATGCTTTAAAACATCTTCCGTTTTTTCGATTGCTTCATCCCTAGTTTTTGGTATCTCGTCATTTGTGAAATGCGTATAAATCAGGTAAGGAAGATCGACTATTTTTATGAGATAGTTCCATTTTGTATTTGCAAGCACATCGGCTCCGTTAAACCTTAGGATGACATGCTTCATCAAAGGATACTGTCTTAGTTGCGAAAGGTTTTTTGCGATATGCATCATTTCCCTGTCGCATTGCTTAGATATTTCAATGCCTTGGGAATACTTGCCCGCCAAAATCTTTGATTCTTCAAAAAGCCTGGCAAAACTAGGTCTAAATGATGTAAGACCATATTTTGAGAAAGTCGGTGTATCATGGACTGTTAAATCCATATCAACTCCTTTGGGCAAACCGGCGGCTTCCCCGAAATACTCATAAAGTTCCCTTATCTCTTCGCCTATTTCAGAAAGTTTTCTTTTGTCCGTTACCGTTTTCTTCGTAAGGCATAGAAGGTCGATGTCCGAAATACCTCCCTTGTAATCATCAATTCCAGAACCTATACCGACTTTGTATTTAAGTAGGCAGTCAATTTCAGGATCTGTGAAAATTCTGCCCAAACGGTTTTCGAATATCCTTGCTTCTCTAGTAGACAGAGGATAGGCATTGACGCCGGGATTTACAATCATAGAAGGAATTGGAGAACTAAGTTTTTTAAAACTAGAATATCCTGAAACCAGAAGGCTTTATACCGTTCTGGACAAGCTCGAACTTGACGAATTTGCCCTCCGGTATGGAGCGGTGTTTCATTATCGTCGCCTTGCGCTCGCTCATCCTGCCCGTGTGCTCGACGAAGATAATCGACTTCGACCAGTATTTTATGGCATCGCCGCCTATTATTTGGTTTTCGCCAGTGTCCCAGTTTTTGAAGGTATGAGCGGTGATTATCACGGGGATGTTTTTCTTTCTCGCAATGTTGGAAAGTATCGACAGCTGGACGGAAAGCTCCTTGTTGGTTTCAAGCGTTTCCTTCTCCGCGTCTGCGCATTTCAGCCTGTAAAGCGCAACAGCCGAATCGAGCACAAGCATATCGAAATCACTGCCCTCCAGATTTTTTATTGCAACTGCCTGCTCCTCGAAGGTCTTCGGCTCGATGAGCATTATTTTGTCAAGGTGGGTTTCGTCGCTGCCTATCTGCATTACGCGCTCTGGCGAAAGCCCGCCCTCGGTGTCTATGTAAACAACGCGCCCGCCGTTCCTTATGCATTCGAGCGCGGCGAGGATGCAGAGGTTTGTTTTACCCACGCCGGGCGGGCCGTAGAAATTCGTCACCGCCCCCCGCTCGACCCCTCCGATAAGAGAAGCGAAAGGCTCGGGCAGGAGGATTTTCTCGGCTTTCTGGACGCTCATAATCATAATGGGCATCTAAAGATTTTAAGCGCTGGGACTGGGATTCGAACCCAGGACCCCGTAAGGGGACTAGCTGTCTGACAAACCAAATGCAAGCGTCAGCTGCTGGTTTTTGAACTTAACTCAACATCGACTTGTCATTTGTTCAACAGTATGCGTTGAGTTAAGTTTGCTTAAGCTTTTTGAGTAAAAAGCTTATTCCAGGCTAGCGCGTTACCACTCCGCCATCCCAGCGTGATATTATATTCAGCGGCCTTATTTTTAAGTTTG